>JALEPA010000099.1 GCA_022766515.1 Lachnospiraceae bacterium
TATCCGCCTCGTCAATCACCATAAATCCATATTTATCGCACATCTGATAAAACTGTGGTGCGTTCGGATAATGGCTGGAACGAATAGCGTTAAAATTATGCTGCTTCATCAATGTCAGATCCTTTTTGATCTGCTGGATACCGGTCACAAACCCGGTCTCCGGATCAGAATCATGACGGTTTACCCCACGAAATTTAATCTTTTCTCCATTGAAGCAAACGACTTTATCCTTAATTTCAATCGTCCGAAAGCCAACCCTGTCCACGATCACTTCATCCGGCGTTGTCAAAATAATCTTATATAAATACGGATTCTCTGTATTCCATAAAATCGGATTTAACACGGTTAATTCTAAAACTCCATCGCCTGCTGCATCTCCTTTTGCTACGACCGCTCCGTATTTATCTTCTACTGTAACTTTTGTTTCTGCAGATTCCGTAAAATGCAGATTTACTTTTACCGTAGCACTGTTCTCTTCTACATCTGTAGTGATATGGTAATCTCTAATTGCTTTTTCCGGTCTTTTCAATAAATATACATCTCTGAAAATACCGCTCATACGGAACTTATCCTGATCTTCCAAATACGAGCCATCGCACCATTTAAGCACCAAAACCGCCAATGTGTTTTCTCCCTCATCCAGCAGATCGGTCACATCAAATTCGCTGGTAGCATGTGACACCTGACTGTATCCGGCATAAACACCATTTATCCATATATAAAAACAACTATCTACTCCCTCAAAATTCAAAAATGCTTTTGGTGCCTTTTCTTCTCTGTGATAATCAAAGGTACACACATATGCTCCGCATGGAATATCCTGCGGTACATATGGCGGATCAAACGGAAACGGATAACGAATATTCGTATATTGATGCGTGTCATAACCAGCCATCTGCCATACTCCCGGAACAGTCACCCGATCAAACTCGGAAATATCATAACCTTTCTCGTAAAACGGTTCCGTGACATCATAAATACTGTTATAATACTGAAACTTCCACTCTCCGTTTAACAGTTGAAAACGATCCGACCTTTCCCGATGCTCCACCAGATCATCGTTGCGAACGGATGCCGGAATATAATATGCCCTCGCCGGCATTGTCTTATCATGCATAACATTTAAATCTTCATAATAGCGTGGTACAATCATTGTGCAATCCTCCTTTAATATATATTTTTTTGTTCGCTCAATTAAGCAACCAACAAAACAGCTCCCTTGTGTCATCATCTTCCATCCCTGTATTACCTTAAATTCATCATATAATTCCAGTCAAAAAATGTCCATAAACAGAAATAGACAAAACATGCACAAAATGATACACTAAAGTGAATGCAGTTTTAGTTCTTCTCAAATATCGACTACTTGTAGTCAGATATTTGGGAAGGGCTAAAACTATATGAGCGCAGCTCTCACCGAAAAAACCGCAGGTTTTGAGGTGACATTCACTTTATAACTCCAGTTCACCATTGACTACTTGCAGTCAGATATTTCACTTTCCAAAGGAGGATTCAAGATGTATATAAATTCCGGTTACCGCAACCATTCACTCATAGATTTCAAAGACAAAAGCCGTCCACTCATCGTCGGAAGCTGTGGCACCTATCGCCTATCCTCGCATCCAAAACTTCCAACCTATCGTCCCAGAGGAAGACTTGACTTTCAAATCATCTATGTGGCAGCCGGACGAGCGCACTTTCATTTTGACAATGCAGATAATGATACCATCGTTACCGCAGGCAACATGGTACTTTACCGCCCCAAGGAATTTCAAAAATATGAATACTATGGCATTGACAAAACGGAAGTATATTGGCTGCATTTTACTGGAAGCGATGTAAAAAACATTTTAAGAAATTATGGTTTCGCAGATGACCAGCGTATCTTTCATATAGGAACCTCTTTGGAGTATGAGCGTGTTTTCAAACGAATTATTCTAGAATTGCAAAGATGTCAGGAGGACTACGAAGAAATGCTGACACTACTGCTACGCCATTTACTGATTATTTTTCACCGAGAGCTTACGCGCGAACATGTACTAAAAAACGAATACCTCGATCATGAAATGGATACCGCAGCGTCCTATTTTAACGAAAACTATAACCGTGATATCAGCATCGAAGAATATGCTGCTTCCAGAGGATTGAGTGTCAGTTGGTTTATTCGGAATTTCAAGAGATTCACCGGCACAACGCCAATGCAGTTCATCACCTCCATCCGCGTCACTAACGCCCAAATGTTATTGGAAATCACAAATTATGCTGTAAATGAAATTGCACGCATTGTCGGTTACGATAACCCTTTGTATTTCAGTCGGCTGTTTCATAAGCAAAAAGGCTGTTCGCCATCCGAATATCGAAAACTCTTAAAATAAAGCCACAAAAAAAGGGAGGTTCTTTGGTTTGTTTCCCGTAGAACCTCTCTTAATCATACTATCTT
>JALEPA010000159.1 GCA_022766515.1 Lachnospiraceae bacterium
AAGACTTTGACAGTTAAGGCTAAATTAACTAAGGTTGCTAAGAAGGCATTCAAGGGATGCAAGAAGACAATCAAGGTTAAGGGCGCTTCTAAGAAGATCAACAAAGCTAATGTTAAGAAGCTCAAGAAGAGCGGATACAAGAAATTCAAATAATTCAAATAATTAATTTTTGATAATTATTGAGTCATAAAATTTGGTGTAAAGCCAGAGCCAGCCGTGCAGAAATGCACGGCTGGTTTTTTCTTTACTTTATAGGAAACTGGTCTTTTTTGTTGGCGGTTATCTATTTTTTGGGGTAAAAGTGGACTTGTTTTCTATGCAAAAAAAAACTGGAATTTTTGATAGAAGTTATGTATAATAATACATGATTTGGGGGATGTTGTATCTTTTTATGATGTCCTAACCAGAATGTTCAAGAAATTGTCAATGTTTGACCACAAAACATTGCAAAATGAAAAGGAGGAAGAATTTCATGAGAAAAAGTTCAAAGAGTTTACTCTCTATGATTCTCACAGCAGCTATGGTTGTTTCCTTAGGTGCTGGCGTTCCTGCTGCAAATGCAGGAGCAGAGGATGCAGCAATAAAGATCACACCTGAGTTTACTGCATACCTTGTACAGAACAACAGTAAAATATTTAACTCCACAGATGTAGTCGTTAAGCATGTCGATGGTACAATTACCAAGGAGGCAGGCGCAGATGATGAGACAAAGGGAGTAAAGAAATATGAGCTCGCAGCTGGTGAGTCATATGAAGTTGATGGTGGTTATATTACTTCTTCAGGAGCAATCTCAACAACGGGTACATACTCCATTGAGGCTGTCGCTGAGGATGATGTTGATAACCTGTTAGAGGAAGCTTCTTATCTTGGTGTTGAGCTCGGTTCATTGGGCGAGAAAGCAATTGACGCTAAGACAAAGAATTACATCCTTCCGGATTCTTACACAATCAAGCCTAAGACAATTACAATTACGCCTGCAAAGGGTGAAGCAAGAGTCTTAGATTGGGCTAAGAATGCTAAAGTTTACAACGATGGTAATAGTTTGAAGAAACATCTTCGTATGGGTGTTGTAAACAACTACGCAGCTACAACTGCTAAGTATGCTGATGAGTATCAGAAGGCAAATCCATTTAGAACAAATGTAAATGGTACATGGAAAGATGATATTGATCCCGTTGAGGTAGTTAAGGGTGACAAGCTGACATTTACTTTCGAAGTAACTGCAGAGGCTCCGGTTGTTACACCGACTCCAAAGCCAACAGCTGCTCCAACAGCAGCACCTGCAGCTCAGTCATATGCTGGTTATCTTGGATTCCAGACAGATAACTATATTTTCCGTGACTGCTGGAACAACGCTGAGACAGGTCTTGCATCTAAGGGATACAAATATCTTTCACAGATTGCTGTAAGCTCAGCATATGATCAGAATGCGAAGAAGATCAAAGAGAAAGTGATTGCTCACAATGCTACGATTAAAGATAGCAAGATGACTGACAATGCAACATATACAGTATCTATTTCCGGCGTGAACATGACAAAGATTACAGGTTATGATGAGAAGGGTAAGGCCGCTGATAAGGCTACGGCATTTAACATGTTGTATGTAACGACAACCATCCCTACAACAATGAAGGGTGTTAGTGCTGTAAACGCAACAGTCAAGGTTGATGGCAAGGTTGTTAAGAAGGGAATTACTCTTCCTAACAAGCCGGACGCTGATGGATACTATCAGTTCATGGTAGCTGATGTATACTCAGAGGATGATGGAATCCAGGGTGTTGCATATGGTAAAGATACTGCTAAGAACGCAAAGGGAAGTACATTGAAGGATATTCCTACAAGCAGTGTGGAGATCACATATACATTGAAGGGTGCTGATTTCTCTGGTAAGGATTATGCTACTAAGACAATCGGAACAAAGAAAGGTAAAACTTTCACAGTTGGTAACTTCAAGTATAAGGTTACTAAGGCAGCTACTGTAACAGCTGGTAAGACTAAGGCTGGTAAGGTACAGGTTGTTGGATTGACTAAGAAGGGTAAGAAGGCTTCTAAGCTTTCTGTAGCAACTGCTGTATCTGGTAAGAAGGTAACAGTAAACGGCTCTAAGTATACACCTAAGTATACAATCACAAGCCTTGGTAAGGGCGCATTCAAGAACGCTAAGGCTAAGAGCGTTACACTTAGTAAGAACATCAAGTCTATCCCAGCAAGTGCATTCAAGAACTGCAAGAAGCTTTCTAAGCTGACATTGAAGGCTAAAGTTTCTGTAAAGAAGGGTGCATTCAAGGGCTGCAAGAAGACAATCAAAGTAGCTGGTGGCTCTAAGAAGGTTAAGAAAGCTAACCTTAAGAAGCTGAAAAAGAGCGGATACAAGAAGTTCAAATAATATTTGGTATTGAACGAGTCAAACGAAATTCTTGAACAAATAATAAAACAAATGGCAGGTGGGAAGTTTCCCACCTGCTGTTTTTCTGTGAGAAGAAAATGCTCATGAGTAAAGTTACACCACCAAGAATTGCGATAGCAATTCTTGTACAGCAAAACGCTGGTTTTGCTGTTTTTTATGTGTGAGAAGAAAGGAACACGAATGAGGAGAAAACAGAAATGGATCGCATGGATTTTATGCTTGGCGTTGGTGTTGTCGATGGCTCCGGCGCTGACTGTGAAAAATGTACAGGCAGACTCTGATTTTACCAATTTGAATCAAGAGGAGATCACAGAGGCGATGGGTGCCGGTTGGAATTTAGGTAATCAGTTAGAAGCTTCGATTGGAGGTAATCCGTCTGAAACAGCGTGGGGCAATCCTACGATTAATAAAAATTTGATCGATGCTGTGAAAAAGGCGGGATTTCAGTCGATTCGTATTCCGGTATCGTATTTGAATAAGATCGGAAACGGACCGGATTACACGATTGATTCTGCATGGCTGGCTCGCGTGAAAGAAGTCGTAGATATGTGTATGGACAATGGCCTGTATGCCATTATCAATATGCATGGCGATGGATACTATACAGTAGATCAAAGTTGGCTTTTGTGTGCTGACAGCGATCAGGAAACCATCAAGGCAAAATATAAGGCATGCTGGCAACAGATTGCGACATATTTCAAAGATTATGATGAACATTTGATCTTTGAATCAATGAATGAGGAATTTGACAATACTTATGGTTCAGATCCCGATGCGACCGCATATGCCAACATCAATGCATACAACCAGATTTTTGTAGACACCGTCAGACAGACAGGCGGAAATAATGACAAGCGCTGGTTATTGCTACCGGGCTGGAATACAAATGTGAATTATACGGCAGACGATTATGGATTTGTCATTCCAACTGACAATTATTTATCACAGGATGTACCGGAAGGTGAGAAGCGTATTATGATCTCCGTGCATTACTATGATCCTTGGGATTTCTGCGGACAGGAAGACGGAAAGGTAACGCAGTGGGGAAGCAGTGCAGTCAAAAACACGGCAACCTGGGGCGATGAGCAGTACATGATCGGTCAGTTCAAGAAACTGAATACCAAGTTCGTAACGCAGGGATACCCTGTAGTGATTGGCGAGTACGGTGCGATCGACAAATCGACAGATGATTCTGCAAATAAAAAGTGCAGAGTAGAATTTTATCGAAAAGTCGTACAATACGCTCGTCAGTATGGTTGTATTCCGGTGGCATGGGACAATGGTGCTAATGGACAGTACGGCTTTGGATTATTTAATCGTTATGATTATACAGTGACACAGCCGGAAATCGTGGCAGCGATCAATGAAGCGGTTAGTGGAGTTGAGACGACTCCAACGACAGGGGCAAGCACATCACCAAGCGCGACACCAACGGCAGGAGCAAGCGCTGCGCCAAGTGTGACACCAACAGCGGGAGCAAGTACATCACCAAGTGTGGCACCGACAGCAGGGGCAAGCACATCGCCAAGTGTGGCACCGACAGCGGGAGCAAGCACATCACCAAGTGTGACACCAACAGCAGGAGCAAGCACCGCGCCAAGTGTGACACCGACAGCGGGAGCGAGCACATCACCAAGTGTCGAGCCAACAGCGGGAGCAAGCACCGCGCCAAGTGGATCACCATCTACGGGATCATCAAATAATAAGTCCAATGCAGGTGGTTCTACCGGTCAATCGCAGAACATTGGCTTGGCAAAGGGTGCAAAATGTACAGTTGGCAAGATTTGTTATCAGGTGACGAAGACCGCTACAAAACAGACGACAGGAACAGTATCCGTCATTGGGCTGACGAAGTCCGGCAAAAAAGCAAAATCCCTGTCCGTTCCGGCAGTGGTGAAAGCGGGTGG
>JALEPA010000160.1 GCA_022766515.1 Lachnospiraceae bacterium
AACAGATGAATATCCACAGGATATTTTGAATGATTATCCGGATCCTTATGTGGTGGATGTTGCATCGTCTTCGATCGATGCAACAAAATTAGAAAACATTTTTGTGTTTTATAATCCGGACAATGCAGGCGATTCGATTCAGGTGACGAGTTCCAAGGCATTAGCATTATTAGGAATCGCAGATGTCAATCTGTATATTATTGCAGAAAACAGCGTGGCTTCGGCAAATGCAACACCGGAAGATAACGCTGATCCTAACATTCAGGTGCGTAATATTTCGTATCGAATGAAGGCAAATATTGATTGGGGAATTGCAGATGCTATTACGAAGGTATTTACCAATTTATCCAATAAATCTGCTGATGAGATGGATGGATCCGGTAATTTGTATGGTAAACTCCAAAAGGATGCTTCCGGAGCGTACACATTGATCACGAAGGGTACATACAATCGCTTGGTTGATATTACTGTGGACATTTATAAGGATCAGGGAGGAACTTATCCATTTTCGGAGACGGACAAGTTAGCGGAAGTTAATAGCAATAAAGTACAATAGTTGGGAAAGGATGGAGATTGTATGGGAATTTTTAGAAAGGATGAGAGGGGTTCGTCCCTTGTTATGACGATCATTGCTGCAACATTTTTGTCACTCTTAGCAGCAGCGGTTGTGTCTATGACATTGACTAATATCCGGTTGAAACAGGCACAAAAGAAATCCCAGACCAATTTTTATAATGCGGACTCCATCGTAGATGCGATACGAGCAGGTGTGGAGAATTTGTCAGACAGTTCTGCCAGAGAGGCGTATGAGGCAGCGTTTGCAGCATATGGTGCTGTTCGCTCCGGTACGACAGATTCTTTGAAGGAGAAGTATGCAGAGAAATACATGAATTCTATGATCGTTGCATTATCAGATGGAGAGTGTAGTGGGACAAGTGCTACAAACTTATATTACAAAGATAATGTCATTATTGGATTTTTGACAGAGGCACAGGCAAAATACAACAGTGGTGTTTTTGTGGATGGTTATAAGAGTCATACAAATGGTAAGGGAACGATGGAGTATGATGCTGATGCACAGACCTTGCTGTTGAAAGACTTTACGGTCAAGAAAACAGATAACGATTATCAGACAACGATCAATACGGATATTCGTATTAATTTACCGGAGATGACAGCAGAAACTCATTCAGAGTATTTGAACTACGCGTTGATTGCTGATAACAAAGTAAAGATCACCGGAAGCGGACAGAATGCTAGTGTAAACGGTGATGTATATTCCGGTACGGTGCGCAGAGAGGATCCTTCCGAGGTGGACGAGCCACAGGCCGGTTTTGTGATCGATAGTGGCGCAACCTTAAATATTAATGCGGAAAATGTGATCTCCAGAGGTGATCTTTTGGTAAGAGCGGGATCACAGATGAAGATCAATGGTTTGAACGGCTTGGATGCCAATGTCTGGGTTGAAAATGTACAGACAAAACCATCTGCCGGAGGTGCGTCAGGCAGCAACTTAGAGATCAGTGGTAAGACTTATGTGTCGGACGATTTGGAGTTGACGGGTGACGGAGATTCCATTAAGCTGTCCGGAACTTATTATGGATATAATTTTAACAAAGATTATAGTGCAGGCAGTGCAACTCCTGTTTCTAATAATGCAAACTTTAGTAGTTCCATGATCTTGAATGGAAAGACGGGTACTTTGAATCTGAGTGGCTTATCAGAGTTGATCCTTTCCGGTAAAACCTTTATTTCTAAAAAAGGAAATGTAGGAGAATCGCTTGCCGGGGCAGGAACAGCGTATGCAAGCAGCGCTGATATTCGTACCGGTGAATCCTTGACGGTTAAGAGTAGTCAGTTGGTATATTATGTGCCAAAAGATTATTGGAAAAAGGTGGATTCGACAGGAACTTCATTTACAACACCTATGGTATTTACACCGATCGAGGGCTCAAGTGATCAATACGAGTTTGATGTAGATGGTTATAATGAGTACATTGGTATTCAGGGCTTTGATGTTAGAGATTATGTCGACCCTTCATTGCCATTGTCTTATTACTATCGTCATGACTCTAAGGTTAAAGATGAGGATTTGACTTATTTTTACTTGAATTTGCGTGATGATAAATTAACGGATTTTTATCAGGTATACGCTTCATCAAGTCCGGATTATGATACGGTTAAGGATGTTAATGCAAAATATATGTCCGGTACCGGTATTGCAATCAACGAGAATGCAGATGCCGTACTTTCCGGTACAGGAAATGTCCTATATAAGGAGCAGGCATCAGGAGAGCAAAAAGTGATCAATATCTCAAATGGTACTTCAACTTTGCAAAATCCAAGCCTGGCATATATTGCGTCAACATTGAGTCTGCAGTATATGTCTTTGCAGATGTCTTTGACGGATGATTATGATGTAGCGATCAATTCCGGTCAGTATCGCTTGTCAGATAACGACAGTGATACCTATACGAAGAAGGGAACTACTGCAGCAACATCGGATAAGACCAACTTATTTGCAACTTTGTTAGATGAGTCTAAGATCACAGATTATGAGAGTGATTCTACTTCTAACGCCAAACTTCCGGCAGATACGGTTGTCGTTGTGAAGTCTGGTGATTATACATGGAAGGGATCTCAGACGGGTGGCATTATTGTTTGTACCGGTAATGTGACATTACAGCGTAATTTCTCCGGTTTGATCATTGCAGGCGGAGACATTATCTTTAATGGTGCAACACAGATCAAGGCAGATTCTGATCGTGTAGAAAAAGTGTTTGATGCAGAACCTACGGTATACAATATGTTTAGTAAATATTTCCGAAAGACTATCAGTTCTACGATCGCAAAGGATGACAGTAGTTCTGATCAGGGTGTTTGCTATGAACACTGGAAGAAGAATTAAGCAGGGGGTGATGGAGATGAAAAAATGGTTGGATAAGCAGGACGGTTTTACAATGATCGAAATGATCATAACGATTGGCGTTATGGCGGTGTTGGCAAGTGCGGTGATAGTTTCGTTCTCCATTATCAGTTCCGGAAACGCATCGAAATCTACCGCCAGATTCTTAAACCGATTGGATGCCGTGCAAGTGGAAGATATGACAAAAGCCGGTGTTACATATCTGTATTTATATAAAGACAGTGATGGTGTAAAAACTTTTATGTGCAATGATGGCACGGAAGAGGGATTGACCAATCGGGCAGACCTTATGACACAGGTTTCGGCAGGAAATGGAACAATAACAGATATTGCCGGATCGGGAGTTGATTTTACACTGCCGGATGGTACGAATAGTGCAGATGACGCAGACTTGGTTGTTAAGATTGCGTTTGAAAAAGGTTCAGGTGCATTTGCCTGCAGCAAAAAGATTGAAGATACAACAGGAACCGTATTTTATGACAAGATTAGCTTCAAGGGAAGACAGACAACAGATTATTCGGTGAAAATGTTGCAGAATACAGGCAAACATATGAAGGGATAAGGAGGTAAGATATGATTCAAAGCGATGAAAAAGGATTTACGCTGGTGGAACTGGTTATCTCTATGGGGATGTTTTCGGTAGTTATGCTTGCCATTTTGATTTTTATGACAACAGGTACACGAAGCTACGGTACAGCCAAGAATGAGCTGAATCTGCAAATGGAATCACAGATGTTGCTTAATCAGATCCGTGATCTGACTTATTCAGCAAATTATGCGACATACGATGACACAAACAAGGCATTATTGCTATATGATGTACAGAAAGTGAAGGCGGCAACACCTTCACCGGGTTTGGCTTCACCTGCACCATCAGCAGCACCTGCCACCAAAACAGCGAAGGTGACTGTAGTCTATCTGAAAGATGATGCATTATATCTGAAGAAGGATCTTGACCCAAGTCATGTGGATTCTGCAACTTTGGCGGGAACATGTGTAGCATCTGATGATTATCTTTTTAGCAGATATATGACAGACTTCAAAGCGCGCATCAATAAAAATGATGTGAAGCTTACGATCAAGATGAAGAATGGTAATAGTAAGTATACCTTGAATGAGGGAATTACCATACGAAACGGATGGGTCACCTATCCATAAAACATGGAAAGTAACCGATAATATAGGTATAATAGCTGATGGGTATATCCTATCGCCTGATAGAGAAAGAAGAAATGGAGGGCTTAGGCATGAGTAAAAAAAGACCAAAGATCAGTCTGTTCAATCTGCTGCGCAGTAAGAAGATGATTCTTACGGTAGCTGTATGTGCTGTGGTCGCTTTTGGTGCTTATGTGGGAATACATATGTTTTCATCAGAAGCCAGGACAAATGATCCGGGACAGCAGCGTGGTATTCTGAATGACATTAATGACATTAAGGGAAAGAAGAAAGGCGGCAATCGTAACATTGGTATTGATGGAAATCAGTTAGGATCGCAGAATAATCCATTTGTCGTTTTGGAGATCGTTCCTTGGCAGGGATATGGCGAGATGAGTTACATGATCTCTGGATGTGAGCCGGCAAATATTTATAAGACTTATACCGGTACATCGATGACCGGACTGGACGCTATGAATATGGGACTTGCCGTAAGCTATGCCTTTGAAGAAGAAGACTATCCGGGCAAAGAGGGTGTGACGGAATATGGAGAAGTTACAAGACCTTGGGAACTGAGCGACAAAGAAATGACCATGTATGGTTATTATGAGAAGGTTAATCCAAGCAAGAGTGACTTAAAACCTCAGTTTGTCATTGGCGATGTTAAAGAGGATGAGAATGGAAATGTACATCCTGTTTTCCGCAAGGCAACAGAGGGAGAGACGGCAGAATATATCTGGGTAACAATGGATTCCGGACAGGGAAGTATTTATACGACTCATAAGAAGAAAGAGAATGCAACTTTTGCAGCGGGTTCTACATTGGCACAGGTAAAGGCAAAGATCAAAACGGTTGGTGACAGATATTATACAAGTCGTACCGATAGGGTATATTGCATGGGTAATATGCCGGATGCAACAAGCAAGTATTACCATTGTGATGACTTCCTTCGTTATAGTTTACGACTTCGTGAAAAATACAAAGTCGATCACTTTAACATTATGGTAAAGACTGTTGAACCTTGGGAGTTGAATGAACATCCTGAGTGGGTAGACTATGCAGATCTGATGTATATTCATGCTTCTAATGAGTATGGAGCATCCGTAGATTTCTACAATACAGCTGCTGAAAAGGGACTGCTGTATATTGACAAGGATAAGAGCAAAAATGTGAACGGCGCAACCTTTGGTCGTTATGGAAGTGGAGAGTATAAGGACAAGCAGAATGACATCTCTTTTGAGGTGGCAATGAGATTGTTCTTAAAAGCAAATAAATTTGATCAGTACGATGGTAAGACGGTATCAGCGACAGACAGTAATATGATCTCTGATTATGCGCCTATCATCGTGTCATGTAAACTCTATACTGAGGTTGGAAATTATGCGGATTCGATCAGTAATTCTCCAACGAAGATGATGGATTGGGAGACGATGCGTCCTGCAGAGGGGGCAAGAGCAAATGGAACGGCATACAACAACAATGTGTACAAGTTCTGTTTGATGGATCTGTTAATGGATCAAAAGGTATTTTATAACAACTTCATCCGCAAGAGAGTGTCTACCGGTAAGTCGGTTGTTCAGACAGATGCGAATGGCAACGGTATTGCAGAGCCACAGTCAGGCGATGCACAGTTGTATTGGAATATTTATACCTTTATGCCATTTGAAAACAATGCCGGACATTGGAAATTATTCAAAGACAAGTATAAGCTGAAGACTGATGCCGGTGCTTCTACAGCACCATATTACACAGGTAACCAGGGTGTAAATAACTTCAGCATGGTATACAACAACAATGGTAAGATTTACTATTTGAGTAATCAGGATGATTTCAATAAGAGTAATTCATCCATGAACCAGGCGTTTGGATTCTATGATGATATTGATGAATCTCGTGACACATTGTCTACCTTGGATGTTATTTATTACATGTTGAACTATGGTGGTTCATCAGGCGGTGGAGACGGTTCCAGTGGACAGATCCAGATCTTGGATATTGAGCCATGTAGTGACTTCACGAAGATGAATGTGGATTATATGATGATCCTATTTCCGAGTGGAGATGATTATTCCTTCGGACCGGATGATTTCAATATCACGCATATGACGACGGCAGAGTTTAATAGTAGTAAGGAAGACCTGGCAAAGTATGACATGGTTTACTTCGGTAATTCTACCGGTAAGATGAATGCCGAGACGAAATCGACCTATACACAGGATGCCTTAGGAAATTCCGGTAATATCACTTACACGGCACCGTTATATAATGATAGTGATGCAAGTGAGAAGATTTTCCTGCATGTCGGTGATGTACTGAAAGGGGACAGCAGTACTTCTTATCGTTTATCAGGAAATGATATCACTTCGATCAAGCAGAAAGCTTTGGTTGAGTATGTGAAATCCGGCAGAGCATTAGTACTTCCGGATCCATTGTATATGGGAAGTTCCAGCACTTTGTATTCTAAGTCGGTTGGAAAGGGAACTCATACGGATAGTATGCTTAGCAGCATTCGCAAGAAAGAGAATGTATATGCATTGTCAGCTTTGAAATCTTCTAATGCTGTAGATTTTGCAAGAAGTGGAGCAAAAGTAAAGATTACAGATACTCCACCAAAGTATAACAACCCGGCTGATGCGACATCTGTCAAAGATGATGCAGATGAGGAAAGTAAGGTGAATGTAACACCGATCCAGGCAAGCAAGGATGAGAAAGGTAATACGGTATATAATCTGGCATTTACATTCTCAATTGGATATACTTCTAACACGAATGAGAAGTATGCAGTGCGTTTGCTTGTTGATAAGAATGGTGATGGTATTATTTCTGAAAACGAGACGGGTGCAGATATTTTAGATACCTGGAACAGCAATGTATCAGCCGGACAGACATTCGATCCGGGTGAGTTGGATATGAAGGGTAAGGAAGTTCCTAAGGAATATACAGTTTACTATACGATTCCGGAGGAGCAGACGAATGGTCCGATTGCTTGGAAGTTTATCGTATATAATACACAAAATGAGAGTATTTATTACGAAGTTTCCGGTGTGTCTCTGTATAAAGGAGAGAAGGACGACGATGGCGAAGCAGTGGTACATGAGATCAATGTTTTGCAGGTCGTAGAAGATGATAAGAAGGGTACTTCTGCTAATCTGGAAAGTGATGCAGCGTCATTATTTAAGAAATATGCGAAGCTGGATGATTATAAGATCAATGTTAAGACTGTCACTTTATCAGAGTATTTGAAGCATTTTGCTGATGTAAATAGTAGCGATTATAGCGGGGATTCTACTTCAAGAACTTTGTTTGAACAGGCAGGTAATACTTTCTATTACCCTGTAGATTATATGGATTACAATGTATTCCTGTATAGCTGTGGCAAATCGTTTCAGAAGGCTGATGACAAAGATGGTGCTGTTTCCTTTGCGGCATGGGCACCAAACAATGATAAGAGTGTGGTATATACCAAGGATTCTATCTATGCATCCTCTTCTAATGAGAATACACGCAATGTGTTGAAAGATGCAGCAGGATTGAGTCGCTATACTTCATCGGATACTGTTACAAGCCGTTATAATGATACGGCAAAGGATGCCGCCGGTAAGAAGTATAAGTCAGAGGATTATACAAGTTTAGAGTACAGTTATTATCGTGCTACCTTGTCAGCAAATACAAGCAATAAGTATTTGGCTTACAAAAATGGCACCTGGCAACAGGTAGATAAATCAGAAATGTCTTATGGAGCCGGAAGACAGCAGACCAAGAGAGGTTCTCGTACGAATGAAGGTACGGTATGTATTTATCCGTATACGATCGGAGAGAGCTTGAGTCTGACCGGTGCAGAGGCACAGGATTATCAGTTGAATCTGGAGATTCCGGATGCGGATGTATGGTATTGTCTGGGTGATAATCAGGGAAGAGGAGATGCGGCAGGTAAGCTTGATACCTACTACGCTATGTCTCCAAACGATGGTGCGAATAACTATTATTTGTATAATGTAGGAAATACTTTCTACGATGGCATTGATCTGGAGGCAACAACGAAGGATCAGGAAATGCAGTTGTTTATTAACACCTTGATCGGTGCATATGAGTTCTCTTATGGAACACCATATGTGACTGTTGATAAGGTAACGAAGTTGGATGGTACACAGGAAAAACTTCAGGAAGATAAAATAACGACGGCAGAGAGAGATTATTCCTTTGAGGTAACAGCAGGTCAGAAGGTAGAGAAGACAACCTTGTATAAGGAGTACTTAGAGCGTGAGAAAGATCATGTAGTACATTCTGCCAAACCAAAGGCTACACCGACACCGGAGCCATCTGAGACACCGGAGCCAAAGCCTACGACAACACCTACTCCGGTTACTTTGTATGAGAATACGATGGGTCAGACCAACCAAGGTTTCACGATGACGAGTGAAGGTTTGAAGGACTTGAGCAACAAGGCAATTATCCAGTTTACTTATACTTCTACCGAAGATGTTGATCCAAATTCTGGAATTTGGGATGTCTACGGTGGTGACAATGAGTGGACCAAGAAATCAGAGTTTACAGCGTGTGTTGGTAAATCTACCAAGGCAACCGATATCCAGGTCGTACAGATGACGATTGCTGATCTGAAAGATTTGCTTGGTGTAAGCGAGGATAAGGACATTCAAGTCTTGATACTCCGTCCACATGACTGGTATTGTCCAACAGCGAAGCTGTTGACAGTTAAGTTGTATCAGGAAGGATATTCCGGAGACTTTGATACCGGTGGAGGAAGTTCAACGGACGATGCAACGACCGAGACAGTCACAAAGAAAGAGGTATTTGCATCAGATGATACACATATCATTTTCTTTACACCACATGAGGGTAATGTCAAGGGAAGTGTGATCAAATCGTTTATGCTGCAATTCGCAGGTGTAGATAATGAGACGGGAAATGCGATCAACTTGCCTGTTACTACGATATACCGCAGCTTAGGATCAGGTGAGTATGAGAAGATTACTTGCCCTACAGATAAACCGGGACAGTTTAACGAGACATTGATTGATGGCAGACAGTATTTTGTAACTTACAATAAAGAGAATGCAAATCCTAAGAATGAGAAGATTTTCGATAAACTGGAGATGCATATCCAGAACGACCGTAAACAGAGCAAGACCATCTTGCAGATTACGGGAGTAGAGGCAATCAAAGAAGATACCGAAGATGTTTATATGTTCAATTTGGACTAGGAACATTTGGAGGTAAGGAAGAAAGAGCAAAGCGCTATAAGGCTTTGCTCTTTTTGACTTTATAGGAAACTTCTCGTTTCCTATAAAGCAAAAAACGCTCCGCGAGGATGCGCATCTCGCGGAGAAGAAATTAGCTGTAAACAGCACCGCTCGAGCGCGAAAGAGTCGCAAGCGACTCTTTTTATGAAGTTCACAAAAAGTTCATTTGCATTACATAGGGAGATTTGTTATATTAAGAAATGGTACGAAAATGTGTGTTTTTTTGCGCTATTTTTTTGGACAAAAACAAACTAATGTAGTGAAAAGGATAAAAAACAAATAATATTTTGCGCTGGTTGTTTTTGGGAATAGTGGACGAAATGAGAAAAGGTGGTTACATATGGTTAAAACATTATTAGCACAGGTGAAGGAATACAAAAAAGATTCGTTCCTGACTCCTGTGTTTATGATTCTGGAAGTGATCTTTGAGACGCTGATACCGCTTTTGATGGCATCCATTATCGATGATGGAGTAATGAAAGGCGATATGCATCACATTTATGTCGTTGGAGGCGTCATGGTTTTGATGGCAGTAGGTGGTCTGTGGACCGGTGCGATGGGCGGTAAGTATGGCGCTAGAGCTTCGACCGGATTTGCCAAAAATCTGAGAAAAGCAATGTATGAAAACATACAGACTTACAGCTTTTCTAACATTGACAAGTACAGCACATCCGGTTTGGTAACGAGATTGACAACGGATGTTACCAATTTGCAAAACTCATATCAGATGGTCCTTCGTATGTGCATGCGCTCACCAATGTCATTGATCTGTGCGATGGCGATGGCATTTTATGTTAATGCCAAAGTGGCAACTGTATATTTGGTGGCGGTTATTTTACTGGGAGCATTTTTGTTTTTTCTGGTGCGTCGTACGATGGGATATTTTAAGGCAGTATTTGAAAAATACGATGATCTGAATGAGAGCGTGCAGGAACATGTGTCTGCGATCCGTGTGGTAAAGGCATATTCCAGAGAAAATTTTGAACAGAAAAAATTCCGCAAGGCAAGTGAAAATGTCTACAAGATGTTTGTCAAGGCTGAGAGCCTGATCGTACTCAACTCTCCGGTCATGATGTTCACTGTATATGGTTGTATCCTGCTGATCAGCTGGCTGGGTGCGAACATGATCGTTGGCGGTTCAATGAAGGTCGGTGATCTGTCATCACTGTTGGCATACTGCATGAATATTTTGATGAGTTTGATGATGCTTTCTATGGTATTCGTCATGATTACGATGAGTATTGCCAGTGGAGAGCGTGTAGCAGAGGTCATTAACGAGAAGCCGGATATTACGAATCCACAGGATCCGATTGAGGAAGTGGCAGATGGCAGCATTAGTTTTGAACATGTAGATTTTAGCTACAAAAAGGAGTCAAAGGATCCGGTTTTGAAGGATATCAATCTGGAGATCCACTCCGGAGAGACGATTGGAATTTTGGGCGGAACGGGTAGTGCAAAGTCCAGCTTAGTCAATCTGATCAGTCGTTTGTACGATGTTACGGCAGGTAGTGTCAAGGTTGGCGGTGTTGATGTCAGACAGTATGATGTCGAGGCATTGCGTAATCAGGTATCGGTTGTATTACAGAACAATGTGTTGTTTAGCGGTACGATCTTAGACAACCTTCGCTGGGGCGATGCGGATGCTACGGAAGAGGAATGTCGTCATGCGTGTGAGCTGGCTTGTGCCGATGAATTTATCAATCGTATGCCAGAGGGCTATCATACTTATATTGAGCAGGGCGGAAGCAATGTTTCCGGTGGACAGAAACAGAGATTATGTATCGCCAGAGCGTTGATGAAAAAGCCAAAGATCTTGATCTTAGACGATTCGACCAGTGCGGTAGATACGGCAACGGATGCGAAGATCCGTCGTGCATTTGCAGAAGAAATACCGGGTACAACAAAGTTGATCATTGCGCAGAGAATATCCAGTATTCAGCAATGTGATCGTATCATCGTGATGGAAGATGGACGAGTTGATGGCTTTGGTACACATGAAGAATTGTTAGAAAACAATGCCATTTATCAGGAAGTATATGAATCACAGATGGCAGGTAACGGTGACTTTGACGAACCGGGAAAGGAGTGATACCTGTGGCAGATATGCAGAATCAAACAAACGGACCATCTGGCAGACAGGGGGAGCAGCCTCCAAAGGGACCAATGGGCGGACCGGGAAGAAAAATGGCAGGAAGACCGAAGCCAAAGATCGAAGATCCGATCGGAAAGATGAAACGCCTGTTAAAATACATCGGTAAAGAATATAAGGTGCATTGTGTGATCGTTTTGATCTGCATCGTGGTCAGTGTATTGGCGAATGTACAGGGAACGATGTTTACCCAGTCATTGATCGATGACTATATCATTCCGCTTACCAAGGCAGAGCATGCAGATTTTGGACCGTTGTTAGCCAAAATCTTACAGGTAGCGGCATTTTATGGCGTTGGTGTGATCACTACCTATGTGTACAACCGTATCATGGTCAATGTCACACAAGGTACTTTGCGGAATCTTCGTGTAGAAATGTTTGAAAAGATGGAGACGCTTCCAATCAAATATTTTGATACAAATGCGCATGGTGATATTATGTCGACCTACACCAACGATATTGATACACTGCGTCAGATGATCAGCCAGAGTATTCCACAGGCGATCAACTGCGGCATTACGATCGTCAGCGTATTTGTCTGCATGGTGGTACTGAGTATTCCGTTGACAATCCTGACATTGGCAATGATCGGCATTACGATTTTTGTTACCAAAAAGATTGCAGGGCTGAGCGGAAGTTATTTCCTATCACAGCAGCGTGATCTGGCAAAGGTAAACGGACAGATCGAAGAGATGATGAATGGTCAGAAGGTTGTCAAAGTATTTTGTCACGAACAGGAATCTATTGAGGCATTTAACGAAATGAACGAAGAACTGTTTGAAAGTGCCAATAATGCAAACACATTTGCCAATATTTTGATGCCGATCAATGCACAGCTTGGTAATATCAGTTATGTGCTTTGTGCTATTGTGGGCGGTATCTTGGCATTAAAAGGATTTGGAAGCTTTACCCTTGGTAAGCTGGTCAGCTTCTTGACTTTTAACAAATCTTTTAGTCAGCCGATCAACCAGATCAGCCAGCAGATCAATGCGATCGTCATGGCATTAGCAGGAGCTGATCGTATCTTTCGTCTGCTCGATCAGGAGCCGGAAGTAGATGAGGGTTATGTAGAACTTGTCAATGTGAGAGAAGAGCAGGGCAAGTTGACAGAGTGTGAAGAACAGACAGGTACCTGGGCATGGAAGCATTTTCATAAAGAAGACGGAACGACCACCTACCGCAAATTGCAGGGTGATGTTGTATTTGACGATGTTGACTTTGGTTACAACGATGACAAGATCATTTTGCATGATATCGAGATTTATGCGAAACCGGGTCAGAAGATTGCTTTTGTCGGTGCTACCGGAGCAGGAAAGACGACGATCACCAATCTGATCAACCGTTTTTATGACATTCAGGACGGTAAGATCCGTTTTGACGGCATTAACATTAATAAAATTCATAAGAAGGATCTGCGTAGATCATTGGGTATCGTTTTACAGGATACGCATCTGTTTACGGGAACGGTTATGGAGAATATCCGTTATGGTAAGCTGGATGCGACCGATGAGCAGGTCATAGAGGCAGCCAAACTCGCCAATGCACATAGCTTTATCAAGCGACTGCCGGATGGCTATCAGACGATGCTGACCGGTGATGGAGCTAATTTGAGTCAGGGACAGCGCCAGCTGCTTGCGATTGCCAGAGCTGCGGTAGCAAATCCTCCTGCATTGATCTTAGATGAGGCAACCAGTTCGATCGATACGCGTACGGAGAAACTTGTGCAGGAAGGGATGGATCGTTTGATGCATGGCCGCACGACTTTTGTCATCGCACACCGCCTTTCTACCGTGCGAAACAGCGATTGTATCATGGTATTGGAGCAGGGGCGTATCATTGAGCGCGGTACGCATGACGAGTTGTTGGAAAAGAAAGGAAAGTATTATCAGCTTTACACCGGAAAAACGGCATAATTTTTCCATGAGGGGAAATTGTGGCAATTTCAAAAAATTCTCAATACTACAAAGTTTCATATTGCAAATTGTATAACATATGTGTTAAAATGTATAAATGAAATGGGTTTATGATGCGTTTTGTAGAGAAGAGGAGGGTGTACATGTTATTAAGTACTTATCAGAAGGTTTTGGAACTGTTTCAGAGTGGCAATGGGTACCGCAATGCTGCTGAATTGAAAGAAGCAAAGATTACAACGGTACAGATCAAGGAATTGGTCAATAAGGGGATCGTGGAGAGAGTTTCTCACGGACATTATTGGCTGATCGATGAAGAGAATGGCAAACCGGAGAATTATCGTATGATCGAGACTTGTCAGGTCAATCCGCGTGCAGTGATCTGTGCGGACAGTGCCTGCTATTATCATGGGCTTTTGGACAAAGAGCCGGAGAAGTTGTCGATCGCAACTTTGAAGACGGATCGTTCCAGAATGCAGTTGAATTTTCCGGTGACGAGACATTATTATTCAGATCTTGCTTTTGAGCAGGATATGCAGGTCGTGGATACACCGTACGGCAGTTTTCGGGTGTACGATGTGGAGCGTAGTGTGTGCGATTGTATTCGTTTTCGCAAAGATATTGATCCTGATGTGTTGCAGGAGATCATTGAGCGATTTTTGGCAAGAGAGTCCAATCAGATGGAACGATTGCTGGCATACGCAGATGCTATGCGTGTAGGACGAATTGTGCGTACACAGTTGAATCAATTAGATGAATAATGGTTAAAGGACAAAGAGCAAAACCAGTGTTTTGCTCTTTGTTTGGCTTGTATCGGATTATGAGCTGACAAGAATGGCTGTGGCAGTTGTGGCACAGGGGAAAGAAAAGGAGGAATGAGAAAATGAATCCAGTCTATGAAAAATTACAGAAATGTTATGCCTGCTTCCGGGAAAAGGTTGATTTTCGACCGGAAGTAGCATTGGTACTCGGTTCGGGTCTTGGAGATTATGCGGATGATATTCAGATCGTTGCGGAGTTAGATTATCACGATATTGAGGGATTCCCGGTTTCAACGGTACCGGGACATCAGGGAAAATATATCTTTGGTTATGTCGGCAAAGTTCCGGTGGTCTGTATGAAAGGTCGTGTTCACTATTATGAAGGATATGATATTAGCGATGTGGTACTGCCGATCCGTTTGATGAAGCTTATGGGCGCCGAGGTCTTGTTTTTGACGAATGCCTCAGGCGGTATCAACACTTGCTTTAAGGCGGGGGACTTTATGATGATCAAAGATCAGATTGCCAATTTTGTGCCATCACCATTGATCGGACCAAACATTGATGAATTGGGAGTTCGTTTCCCGGATATGAGTCAGATCTACGATGCGGACTTGCAGCAGGTATTGCGTAAGACTGCGGCATTGCACGATATTCCTTTGCAGGAGGGCGTTTATATCCAACTAACCGGGCCCAATTACGAATCTCCGGCAGAAGTGCGTATGTGCCGTAACTTGGGAGCTGATGCGGTTGGTATGAGTACAGCCTGTGAGGCAGTTGCAGCCAATCATATGGGAATGAAAATATGTGGTATTTCCTGCATTTCCAATATGGCGTGTGGAATCACGGCAAATCCTTTGACCCACAAAGAGGTACAGGAGACGGCGGACCGGGTTGCACCGATGTTTAAGCATTTGGTGACGGAATGTATACAGTCGATCCATGAATATCTGCATTGATGGGGGAGTGCTTGTAGCGGAGCAAAGAGCAAAACGCCGGTTTTGCTCTTTTGTTGCAACTGATGATGGAAAGGGAGGTTTTTTGTGAACATTAGAATTTATAATGCCAGAGTCCTGACGATGGAGGAAGACAAAGAAATCTTTCACGGAGAGGTTCATGTGGAAGAGGATAAGATTACCTATGTAGGACCGGAAAAACAACAGGAAAAGGAGACGGAGTGGGATCGTGAGATCGATGCACAGGGCAATTTGATCATGCCGGGATTCAAAAATGCGCATACACATTCCGGGATGACATTTCTTCGTTCTTACACGGATGATCTACCTTTACAGGAATGGTTATTTCATAAGGTGTTTCCATTGGAGGATCAGTTGACGGGCGAAGATGTCTATTGGAATGCGATCTTAGGTAATATGGAATATCTGACGAGCGGAATTACCGCAAATTTTGATATGTATAAGAAGAATCCTTACAATGCCAAGGCTTCGATCGACAGTGGTTTCCGCACCGTGTTATGTGGAAGTATCAATGATTTTGGCGGTACGGTACAGGAGATGGAGCAGGAGTATGTGCATTTTAATGATCTGCATCCATTGATCTCGTATCAGTTTGGATTCCATGCGGAGCATACGACAAGTAGAGAAATCTTGCAGGGGATGGCAGATCTGGGAAAGAAATATAAAGCCCCGGTCTACACGCACAACTCAGAGACGGCGAATGAGGTACAGGGATGTATTGAGCGTTATGGTGTGACTCCAACGGTGTTGTTCGATCAGTTGGGGATGTATGAGTATGGTGGCGGTGGTTTTCATTGCGTTCATATGACAGAGCAGGATCTGGAAATCTGTAGGGATAAAAAAGTCTGGGTAGTGACGAATCCGGCTTCCAACCTGAAGTTAGCAAGCGGGATCGCACCGATCCAGAAAATGTTAGATATGGGAATCGGTCTGGCAATCGGAACGGATGGACCATCCAGCAATAACTGTCTGGATATGTTCCGGGAAATGTTTTTGACGACCGCACTGCAAAAGGTAAGCTGTATGGATGCGACTGCGGTTGATGCAGCAGAGGTACTGCGTATGGCTACGGTTGGCGGTGCACATGCGATGGGACTGTATGACTGTGATGTATTGGCAGAGGGCAAGCAGGCTGATCTGATCATGATCGATCTGAATCAGCCTAACATGCAGCCAATCAATAATATTGTGAAAAATCTGGTATATAGTGGAAGCAAGCAAAATGTCAAGATGACAATGATTGCCGGAAAGATTTTATACGAAGATGGCAAGTTTGCCATTGGTTTTGAACCGGAAGAGGTGTATGAGCAGGTCAACCGAGTTATTCGGAGAATGGAGTGATCCCTATTCTGACAGCTCTTCCCAGCGCTCCATCAATTCTTCTAGGCGTGTGTCATTGGCACTGCGTTTG
>JALEPA010000101.1 GCA_022766515.1 Lachnospiraceae bacterium
TATTTGACTCCGCAATCGCATTGCTTGCAGGCTTGATGATTGTTCCTGCCGTATTCATATTTTCCGGTGGTGACCAGGCAGCACTTTCCAAAGGACCAACTTTGATGTTTATTACTTTGCCAAAAGTATTTGGTGGTATGAGAGGCGGATATATCATCGGTGGAATCTTCTTCATTCTGGTATTATTCGCAGCATTAACCTCTGCCATCTCCCTGATGGAGACAGTCGTATCTATCTTTACCGAGCGTTTCCATGCCAGCCGTAAGACGGTGACGATCTGCGTTACGATCTATACGATCCTGATGGCAATTCCATCCTCTCTGGGATTTGGCGTGCTGGATTGGTTGAAAATCGGTGGACTTAGCGTGTTAGATTTCTTCGATTTCATCTCCAACAGTGTGCTGATGCCGATCGTCGCATTCCTCACTTGCGCGTTTGTCGGATATATTGTAAAGCCAAAGGTTGTGATCGACGAAGTGGAAAGCTCTACCGAGAATTTCAAGAGCAAAAAGATTTATGTTGTTTTGATCAAGTATTTTTCACCAATACTGATCTTACTGATCTTGATCAGTTCTATCTTGAATACTTTTGGAATTATCAATCTGTAGGAAAGCGCAAAGCCTATAGTGATATACCACTACACTATGAATAATTTTCTATAAAGCTGAAAAGAGCAAAGTCACGGTACTTTGCTCTTTTGCCATAATTTGTCTATTTTGTTTTCTCTGATCTACAATAGCCCTGTCAAACAGGAACTCTCAATAGTCTTCCGACATATCATAACTATTATTCTTAATCTCTCTCAAATACTTCTCCCTTCAAGCATTTCTGCTGCGATGCAACGATTGTCGTACAAACAGCATCTCCTGTGATGTTTACAGCCGTACGAAGCATATCCAAGATTCGATCAATTCCCATGATCAATGCGATTCCCTCTGTTGGAAGTCCGACAGAACCCAGTACCATTGTCAAAGTCACAAGTCCCACACTTGGGACACCTGCCGTACCGATGGAAGCGATCGTTGCCGTTGCAACAACAGTCGCCAGTGCTCCTGCAGACAATGGGATCCCGTATGCCTGCGAGATAAAGATAACCGCAACCCCCTGCATGATTGAAGTTCCATCCATGTTGATCGTTGCTCCCAGCGGAATAGTAAATGCTGAGATCTGCTTGGAAACACCCATCTTTTTGTGCAGTGTGTCAATGGACAATGGAATAGTCGCATTGGATGTGGAAGTTGAAAATGCAAATGTCATAACCGGGAAGAATTTGCGTACAAATCGAATCGGATTCAACCGAGTGAACGCAAAGAGCAGGATCTGGTATACACCAAAACACTGTAGTGCCAACGCCAGTATGACACATAGCATATATTTCGCCATTGGTTGAAATGCCGAAAATCCCACCGTAGAAAATGTCTTTGCGATCATGCAGAATACTCCGATCGGAGCCACTTTCATGATCGACATGGTCATTTCCATCATAATATCATTGAACTGTCCAAAAAAGTTTGCAACCGTCGATGCTTTACTTCCCAATTTCGCCAGCATGATTCCTACAAACAATGCAAAGACAATGATAGGAAGCATATCTCCATCTGCAAGAGAGGAGAAAATGTTTTTGGGAATGATATTTAACAAGGTGTCCGCAAAATTGACCTTATCTGTCTGCTCTACAGCAGCCTGCTCCACCTCTTTGAGGTTCATGCCAAGTCCGGGACTGATCAGTGATGCTACGCCAAGTGCCAGACAAATTGCTAACGCTGTCGTACACAAATAGAATACGATCGTCTTAACGCCTACGGTTCCCAATGTCTTCGTGTCACCGATCGCCATACTTCCGCACACCAGCGAGCAAAATACCAATGGTACTACAAGCATCTGCATCAAATTGATAAATCCATTTCCGAGCACATACAAAATTCCGTTGATCAGAATCGTATTGCGAAAATAACAAGCCGGCATCGCATAATGGATCAGCACTCCAAACAAAGCACCTGCACCAAGTGCAATAAATATTTTCGTCGATAACCCCATTTTTTTCTTTTCTTTTTTCACTTGCTCTGTCCCATTTTGCGGACTTGTCATGTGATCTGTTTTATCCTGCTTCATTCCTGCTTTCCTCCCGTCCGAGTAATGTATTCTGCCAAAGTTTCTCTCCAATCGCCCGGAACCGGCAGGTCATTGATCCGGAGCATCATATTGTCCAGTACGGAATACGGCTGTTTGCCGCCCTCTTTCACGCAGACCTCCAACTGATCTTCTTTGCCGATCAACCGCAGGATCTCCTCCGCATATTCTTTTCTTGTGCAAGGCGATCCGCTGCAAACCGCATGATAGATTCCGTAATGTTCGCCTTCGATCAGCGTTCCGATCACCTTCGCCAACTCCTCTGCCGAAGTTGGGATCGCTGTCTCATTTTCCTCTAACACCAGCTGTTTGGTATTTGGGTCGTCTGCTGCCTGGATCACAACATCCAGGAAATCTCTTCCAATACCATAGATCCAAGAACTTCTCACGATGACATAGCGCGTCATCAGCTGGGTCACGAATCGCTCTCCTGCTTCTTTTGATTTGCCATACAGATCCCCCGGACTCACCGGATCAAACTCGTTATACGGTACATCTGATTGTTTGGAAAACACATCATCCGTAGATAAATGAATCAGCTTTGCCTGAATACTCTCCGCTGCCTGTGCCAAATTACGGACACCTACCGCATTGACCTTGTACAGCGTATCCGCATCAGCACAGTCTCTTGTTTCATAAGGATTTCTTCCGGCACAGTTGATCACGACATCCGGACGCATGCGCTGCATAAACAAAAGCACCTCTGCCTCATCGACAATATCCACTTCATCCCTGTCCGTCTCAAACAGTTCATACACAGTATCATCCAAAAAGTTTAATAACGCTTGTCCCATATGGCCCTGTGAGCCTACAATCCATACTTTTTTCATTATAATCCTACTTTCCTTTCTAAGCCTGCAGGCTTTGCCCCGCAGACACAATATTACCATTACAGTTTTCAAATACATTGTGCGCAAACTTGCCTCTCTGTTTTTACACAACCATTGCACTATAACATATTTTCTTCAAAATTCCTACTACCAGTATACTTGTAATACAATATCTTCTCCCCGCATAGACTGTACAAACAAGTGTTGAGAGGGAGTTTTGTTGAGAGAGGATATCGAAAAACGCGCCTTAGAGATCGGACATTATATTGTTGCGAAAGGTGCTACCGTCCGTCAGACCGCCAGTGTATTCCGTGTCAGCAAGAGCACTGTACATAAGGATGTCACCGAACGCCTTCCGGATATCGACCACAGTCTCGCCGAAGATGTACGCCGTGTGCTTAATATTAATAAAGCAGAGCGCCACATCCGAGGTGGTATGGCCACCAAAGAAAAATATCTCCACGAAAAGTAATCGTGTATCTACTTTTGTTTTATTATCGGGAAACTGCTTATTCGGTTTCCCGGTATTTTATTTGTATAAGACGCATGTTCTACCTTATCGAACGATCTGGCGACACCGTTTCTATTCGACTTCCTGATATTTTATTTCCACCAGCCGCAATCCCTGTGGTGGCGCTGTCGGTCCCGCCTGCGAACGGTCACAGGACGCAATGATCCGTTCCATATCAGATGGATTGATCTTACCCTGCCCCACTTGCAGCAAAGTCCCCGCAATGATGCGTACCATATTATACAAAAAGCCGCTGCCCTGTACTCGTATGCAGATCCGGTCCTGATCGATCCGTTGCACTTCAAGCGAATAGATCGTGCGCACGGTCGTCTTCACCTGCGCTCCCGCAGAACAAAATCCCGCAAAGTCATGTTCCCCGATAAACGCCTGCGCCGCCTCCTGCATTTTATTGATCTGAATGTCTCCATAACAAAAATAAGCCGTGTTACGATACTCCGGCAAAGGAAACGGGCGATTCAAGATCATGTATTCATAAGTTTTGCGACAATCACAATGTCGTGGGTGAAAGTCTGCTGCCACTTCCTGCGAACTTTGCACGACAATGTCAGCCGGCAATCTTTGATTCAAGGCATAGGAAAATTTTTCCGCAGGGATTCGTGATTCCGTATCAAATACGGCAACATTACCCAGCGCATGCACTCCGGCATCCGTACGACTTGCACCGATCACTTGGATGGTTTCTCCCGTCAACTGCTGCAGCGCCTCGTTCAATTTTCCCTCTATCGTTACCTCTTTAGGCTGCAACTGCCATCCATGATACGCCGTGCCATCATATGCTACTACCAATTTAATTCGTTTCATTTCAATCCTCCATGCCCCGGTAACCCACAAATTTCGGACACACCTAACCCAAATGGATCAGACCGTCAGAGAATCAGACCTTTTGACGCCGTAATCCTGACTCCGCAATCCTGGCACCGTAATCCTAAAAGGCAAAAATACGGCACACAACCTGTAATAATACTACATAAATCACGATAATTAAATATGCCGCAATATCTTTCGATTCATAATGCAGTGGAAACATCTTCGTTCTTCCCTGTCCACCGTGATAACACCGTGCATCCATTGCATACGCCAGTTCATTTGCGCGACGCATAGCGGAAGCAAACAGTGGCACAAGGATCGGCATCATGTTTTTCAGTCGTTTGATGATATTTCCTTCCTCAAAATCTGCCCCTCGTGCTAACTGCGCCTTCATGATCTTGTCCAATTCTTCTACTAAGATCGGAATAAAACGCAAAGCGATCGACATCATCATTGCCAACTCATGTACCGGTACATGCAGACGGTTCAGCGGACGGAGCATCTTCTCCAGTCCATCTGTCAGGCGGTTGGGTGTCGTTGTCAAAGTCAATAACGATGCGCCAAGCATCATGAGCAACAACCGCAATGTGACAAACACACATTTATAAATTCCCTGTTTGGTAATATGCAGTACCCCCATTTGCACAACAACATCACCGGAAGTAAAAAACAAATGCAGGATTCCCGTAAACACGAGCAGCATGACGATCGGTTTCAAGCCACGCACCAAAAATTTCATTGGCACTTTGGACAACCAAACCATCGCAAAGAAAAATAATCCTGCCACAACAAACCCGGCAAAATGATGAAAGGTAAATATAGAAATCACATATACTAGGGTCGCAAAGATTTTCACTCTGGGATCCAAGTTATGTAATATGGAATCTGTCTTATAATATTGCCCAATTGTAATATCCCGAAACATATGCAACCTCTTTCCACTATTTTTTATCTACTCAACGATACAATATTGCTCTCGCATCTCTGCTATCTCTGTTCCAGCCAGCGATACAATACATCCGCGCACTCTTCCGGTGTGATCGCGCTGCCGATCTGTTCTCCCGTCTGTGCCTCGATCCTGCGCAACAATGCCATTGACTGTGGCACGCCCAAGCCGATCTGCTGTAACTGTTCCGCATACTGAAACACTTGCGCAGGTGTGCCATCCAATACAATCTCCCCGTGATTCATAACCAAAAGGCGTTTGGCATACCGGGCAACATCGTCCATGTTATGGGACACCAACACGATCGTGATATGCTGTTCCTCATGAAGTTTCCGGAAAATACGAAGCATTTCCTCATGTCCTTCCGGATCCAGTCCCGCCATCGGCTCATCTAACACGAGAAACTTTGGCTGCATCGCAAGCACTCCCGCGATCGCCACGCGTCGTTTCTGCCCACCCGACAAGGCAAGCGGTGACACATCCAACAATTCTTCCCCGATCCCTACCGTCTTCAATGCCTCAAAAGAGCGCAATTCCACCTGCAGATTGGGAAGCCCCAGATTGCGTGGACCAAATTCCACATCCTGCAGTACGGACTCCGCAAAAAGCTGATGTTCCGGATATTGAAACACCAGGCCCACTTGTCCTCGTAATGCTCTTTTGGAAAAAGAACGATCGGAAATATCCTGTCCATCCCAGGTGATTGTTCCTGTCGTTGGCTGGATCAATCCGTTGAACAACTGGATCAGCGTGGATTTTCCCGAACCACTATGTCCTACCAAGCCGACAAATTCGCCGTCTCCGATCTCTAAATTGATGTTTTTTAATGCGTGGTATTCCTGTCCGCTTCCCACGCCATAGATATAATTGACATTTTGCAATGCGATTGCCATTTGTCTATCAACCTTTCCTTATCTGCTTGCTTTCCATTGTACCAGCCAGTCCGCCAGTTCCTGCTCCGTCAAAAGATCCGGCGGAACCGGAATCCCTTTATCCCGCAGTCCGGCTGCGATCTTGGTGATCTCCGGCACTTGCAGCTTACACTGCTCCAACACTTTTGGCTGTGCAAATACCTGTTTTGGAGTCCCTTCCAACACCACTTTTCCCTGATTCATCACATAAATATAATCAGCGTTTACCGTCTCTTCCATGTAGTGCGTGATCAGAACAATCGTCATATTTTCCTTGCGATTCAACTCCCAAGCCGTGTCCATCACTGCCTTTCGCCCTTTGGGATCGAGCATTGCTGTCGGCTCGTCCAAAACAAGGCATTTCGGCTGCATCGCTAACAATCCCGCAATCGCCACTCGCTGCTTTTGTCCACCTGACAAATGATTAGGCGATGCCTTGCGATATTCGTACATTCCCACGCTTTTCAGGCTTTTCTCTACTCTTGTCCAAATTTCTTCCGATGGCACACCGATGTTTTCCGGTCCAAATCCGACATCTTCTTCTACAACGCTGGCAACCATCTGGTTGTCCGGATTTTGGAACACCATACCGGAAGTACGGCGTATCGGGATCTGCAGATCTTCTTCTCTGGTATCCATGCCATCTACCCACACCGTTCCTTCTCCCGGAACGAGCAGGCCGCTCAAATGCTTTGCAAAGGTAGATTTGCCGGAACCATTCGCTCCCAGCACCGCCACAAACTGCCCCGGTTCCATCTTGACCGAAACATCTTCTAATGCCTGCGTGATGCCGACCACCTCGCCATCTACATCTCTTCGCATATATTCAAAACCGACTTTTTCCGTGCGAATCATATTGGTATCACCTCTTTTTTCTTGCCCAAAAGTACTCTCATCATGCCATGTTCCGCTCAGATTGTCAACCAACTTCCCGGTATTGGTTCACCAGCACTTCCCGGTATCGGTTCCCCATCGATCCCAAAACAGTTATTGCGACCGCTCGACCGGAAGGCGAAATCCACATCGTTCATAACCACCCCCGAGACTAGCCGTCCGATAGCCATGCCTCGCCAGATCCCTTGCTGCGATCAAACTGATATTGCCCCTGTCACAATACAAAATAATCGTCTCGATGTTTCGATGCTGCGCCAGCAAAATGTCAGCGATCTCCTCTTCCAAACGCTCCCAATCCCACCAAAGTGCGCCCGGCAGATGTCCCTCCTCGTATTCCCCTTTGTCACGCAGATCAATGATCAGGCAATCTTCTCGCCCCAAATATTGTTGCAGCTGTTCCCATGATATGATATTGATATGCATACGCGTCCTCTTTTCCGCACAAGCTTTAGCGACTTTGTCGGCTATCTCAACACGGTACTTTCTTATTACAATATATGCGGATCTCTCTATGAGCGTGAGCAAAACAAACACGACCTTCCGGGCAGAACTGGAGGGTTCTTTGCTCCACCCGAAAGGTCGTTGGATTGATTGTCAGTATTTACTTTTATGTCTATTTTGTATTGCTAGTCGTAGTTGTTTTCTTTGTGTAGCAGAGCTTGTTACCTTTTTTCATGTAAAGATTTCCATCTTTTACATAATATACAGGGTTGGCACTATCTACTACGAAAGTGATACATTTTCCAAGCTCATCTGTCAAAGTACTGATCGGTCCGGTTGCCGCCTTTCCAAGTATTACGGTGATCGGACGATATTGATAATTTCCTGTGCCATAGTCATACTCAGAGCTGCAACCTGAAAATACAGAACCGATGTCCAGTTTGCAAAGGATTGTTATGGACTTAAGCTCTTCATTGTCTCTAAATACCGCATCTCCCAGTGAAGACAATTTTTCCGGCAATGTAATACTTTGCAAATTACATTCTGCAAAAGCAGAGTAACCGATCTTTTTGAGAGAATTTCCAAAAGCAAAGCTGGTCAAACCATCTGCCTGATAAAAAGCATACCGCTCGATCATGCGAAGCTTATCGCCTCCTGTTACCGTTTTCAAAGTTGCCTGTTCAAACGCATTCTCTCTGATCACTGTCAATTTGGATGAAAGCTTGAGAGACTCAATGTCTGCTGCATAAAAGGCATAAGGTGCGATCTCTGTCACCTTGCTTGGCAAAGTATAGCTCTTGACAGATTTTCCGGATGGATATGCGTAAATCGTCTTTTTATCCTTGGAGTACAAAACGCCTTTGGAAGAAGAAAATCTTCGGTTCTTTTTGTTGACGGTAATTGACTTCAATGTTGTGCTCCAGTCTTCGTATGCACCGTTCATACGGTAAACATTCTGGTATTTGATCTTCTTCAAAGATTTTGGCAGAGAGATCTGCTTCACACCTTCGATCGTAAAATAGCGCTGATCGATCTGTGTAATTCCCTCGTCAAACTTGATCTTTGTAAATGCCGGCAATACCGTATCTTCTGATTCAGGCCATGCATATCCGTTGATTTTTTTGCTATAAAAGCCCGAGATCTTTGCATATCCCTTTCCCTTGATCGTCAAGGTCTTACTCTTTTTATTGTAAGTCCACTTCACACCACTACATACTTTTCCGCTAGGCTGTGCCTTCTTCGTCTTTGCATCCGCAGACATCGTCATCGTCAATGCTGCTGCCATGCAAATGGCAAACGCTGCTATATGTTTCCATTTCTTCATAATCGTTCCACTCCTTTCCCTCTATGCTGCTGTGTCAGCCTGTGTCTGATTTCCGGCAGTTGTATCGTCTTTCTTATCTTCTGTCGTCTGATCTCCGGCAGTTGTATCATCTTTTTTATCTACTGTTGACTGGTCGTCTTTCTTGTCGGTTGATGATGCATCATCCTTTTTGTCCACTGTTGACTGATCGTCTTTCTTGTCGGTAGACGATGTATCATCTTTTTTGTCTACTGTTGACTGATCGTCTTTCTTGTCGGTAACAGTTGTATCCTTTTTCGTATCTGTTGTCGTAGTGTCCTTCTTTGCAACAACAGTTTTCTTGAACTGCTCTTTCAAACGGTTGCCTCTCTTTGCATATACTGCACCGTCTTTAATATAGTAAGTCTTGTTGCCGGCTTCGACCTTCACATCCAGTTTTCCATTGTTGTAGTGATCTCTAAAGTTATCAAACAGACGATAGATCGTTGCGTTTAATTCTTTTCCGATCACGATGCGAAGGTTGGTATAAATATCCTGCTGACCACTTTGTGAAGCATACTTGCATCCACTTCCCCAGAAGGAATAAGTCAATTTACAGTTGCAGCGCGCGATCACCGTTGAAAGGGTTTCGATATTACCGAATGCACGGTTTCCCACCGTCTTCAAGCCCTTTGGCAATTCTACTTTCGTAAGCTGACTTCCTTCAAATGCACTTTTCTGGATGTTTCTAATAGAAGCAGGAAGTGTTACGGATTTCAATTCGGTCTCTGCAAATGCCTCCTGACCGATGTCTTTTACTTTGCTGCCAAACTTTACATTCTCCAGTGCACTTCCATAAAAGGCGCGTCTTCCGATCGTCGTTACTTTGGAAGGTACGGTAAACTGTTTGTCTGTCTTGCCACTTGGATAAATGTACAATGTCTTTTTATCCTTGGAATACAAAACTCCCTTGCTCACTGTAAATTTCTTGTTTTTCTTTGCCACCTTGACTTTTTTCAAAGTCGTGCTGAATGGCTCGAAGTTACCATTAACCGAAGTATAGTTGTTGGATGCTTTGATCTTCTTGAAACTCTTT
>JALEPA010000189.1 GCA_022766515.1 Lachnospiraceae bacterium
ACGACACCGGAAGTATCTGCTGTACGCGATGCAGATCGTATTATCGGTCTGTTGGAAGCAAATGAGATCGGAGCAACACATTTGGTCGTCAATCGTCTTCGTACAGACATGGTCAAAGAGGGTAACATGATGTCCAGCGATGATGTCGTTGAGATTTTAGCTGTCGATCTGATCGGTGTTGTACCGGATGATGAAAATATCGTAATCTCCACCAACCAGGGTGAACCTTTGGTAGGAAAGGACTGCTTGGCAGGTCAGGCATATATGAACATCTGTCATCGTATTCTTGGAGAGGAAGTTCCATACTTAGATTTGGAAGCAACCAAAGGATTTTTGAGCAAGTTAAAATCCATGTTCAAAAAATAAAGAATACCGGAATGTAAATGGAGGAAATTGAGAGATGAGTATTTTTTCAAACTTTTTTAAAAATTCCGGTTCTAGCAGTGATATTGCTAAGAATCGTCTGAAGGTTGCTATTACTTCAGACCGTGCTGTCTGCTCTCCGGAGATCATGGAGCAGATGAAGAATGACATCATTCAGGTCATTTCTAAGTATGTGGATATTGATACCAATGAGTTGGATATCAAAATGGCAAAAACAGAGATAGAATCTGAAACCGTAAATGCTATATTGGCGAACATACCAATTAAAGGTTCCAGAAATTTTCGCAAATAGCGGGGTAGCGGGGAATAACTATGTTAAATCGTATAAAACAATATGACTGGAAACGCTATAATGTATCTCTTCTAGGGGTAGTCATGGTACTTTGCGGAATCAGTGCATTTGCAGTACGACTGGCCGGAGGCGAGAAAAACGGTGCCAACTATATGAAAAGTCAGATCATGGGAATCTGTCTCGGATTGGTGATCATTGCGATCTTATCCGTATTAGATTATCACTTTATCTGCCAATTTACGGCATTGTATTATGTATTTGGTATTGCATTAGTTGCAGCCACTTACACGCCACTGGGAACCAATAACGGAACAGACGCAAAGCGATGGATCCAACTGGCGGGACTTACTTTTCAGCCGACGGAGTTGATGAAGATTATCTTTATCTTGTTCATGGCGGTCTTTGCAGTCCGAAAACGAAATAAAATGCATCAGTTCCGAACGCTGCTGTTAGCACTTGCATTGACGCTCGTTCCGGTAGCTTTGATCATGAAACAGCCAGACTTAAGTTCCAGTTTGGTCGTTGTATTTATTCTGATCATTATGCTCTTTGCAGCGGGATTGTCTTATCGGATCATTGCACCGTTGTTTGGCATTGCCGTACCAAGTGGCTTGGTGCTGTTTTGGTACATACAACAGCCTTGGAATGTGTTAATTCCAAGCGATAGCTATCATTATCGTCGTATTATGGGCTGGCTGCATCCGGATACCTATCAGTTTGCAGAGGAGATCAATTACCAGCAGGAACATTCGATCCGCGCAATCGCATCCGGTAAGATCTACGGTAAATTTCTGCAGGATGGCGGAAATATTAGCGCCGGAAGAGATTACAGCAGTGTCAGCGTAAGAGAAAGTGACTTTATTTGGTCCGTAATTGGGGAAGAATTTGGCTTTTTAGGATGTTGTTTGATACTGATTTTATTAGCCATCGTTATTTTTAAATGTTTTAGTGTAGCACGAAAAGCACAGGATTTTTTAGGAAAAATGATCGCCATCGGTGTGGCATCAATGTATATGTTCCAGGTGTTTGCCAACATCAGTGTAGCAACTTTTATTTTTCCGAATACCGGATTGCCATTACCGTTCCTAAGTAATGGCTTGAGTTCGATGGTATCTTCCATGATAGGAATTGGGCTTATCATGAATATCGGAATCCAACCGGCAAAATCCAGTAAAGGCGGTTTCTCGATGCGTAACATTTATGGTAATGATGCAGACAGAAACATTGATATGGATCTGGAACTTTAAATGGTGCTTTGAATAAAAACAAGGGGTGAAAGCAGTATGAATATTGGGTTAGTAGCGCATGACGCAAAAAAGATATTGATGCAGAATTTTGCAATCGCATATCGCGGTATTTTGAGCAAGCACGATATCTATTCAACGGGTACAACCGGTCGTCTTATTGAGGAAGTGACCAATTTAACCATTCACAAATATCTGGCAGGACATTTGGGCGGTGAGCAGCAGCTTGCTTCGCAGATCGAACATAACCAGATCGATATGGTCATTTTTTTGCGAGATCCGTTGTCTCCAAAATCACACGAACCGGATGTAAACAATGTCATTCATTTATGTGATATTTATAACATTCCATTTGCAACGAATCTGGCAACAGCCGAATTGCTTGTCAAAGCCTTAGAGCGAGGCGATCTGGAATGGCGCGAAGTACTAAAAAGAGAAGGTTTGTCAGAATGAGGTTATTCATGAACAAAAAACATACCCTTGCGGCATTTTTAGCCGTTACCATGTTAGTTTCCTGCGTTAGTACAGGCTGTGGAAACGGCGGTGTATCCGCATTGAATTATCGGCCGTCCATGCAGGCGGCACAAAATGCGGTGGCTGACGAAACATCCACCGGAAGTGCTGCGTATGCGCAGGAATATCTTTCTAAAGATATTTGTGTCATACCAAAAGATCAGCAATCAAAGAAGAACAGCGACAGCGTCATGACGGCGGGTGCATCCATGATCGTCAATGACACATCACAAAGTATGCTATTCTCGAAAAATATATACAAGAAAATGTATCCGGCAAGCATTACGAAAATCGTAACTGCTTTGGTCACCTTAAAGTATGGCAATCTTGATGATACCGTGACCTTTTCACACAACGCAGTGACGATCACAGAACCGGGTGCCAAATTGTGTGGATTCCAAGAGGGTGATCAGATCAAATTAAAAGATCTGTTATATTCCTTTTTAGTATATTCCGGTAATGATGCAGGAGTTGCGATTGCCGAGCAGGTTGCGGGAAGCGTTGACAAGTTTGTTGCTTTGATGAATCAGGAGGCAGCTGACCTTGGCTGTGTTGGTTCTCATTTTGTTAATCCACATGGATTGCATGATGACAAGCATTATACGACCGTATACGATCTGTATCTGTTCTTCCATGAACTGTTACAGTATGATACTTTCGTTGATATTATCAATCAGGCAAGTTACAACCCAAAATATACGGACAAGGACGGAACGAAACATCAGAAGTTTTTCCGCTCTACGGATCGCTATCTGATCGGTACGGCAAAAGCTCCATCCGGAGTGACCGTGATCGGTGGTAAGACAGGTACGACGGCAAAAGCCGGATCTTGTCTGATCTTATATTCCAAGGATAAAAAGAAGAACGGTTATATTTCCGTTGTATTAAATGCAGCCGGAGGCGAAAGTCTTTATCTGCAGATGAATAAATTGCTGGAATATATTCCAAAAAAATAAGAGTAAAACGCTGGTTTTGCTCTTTTTTTGCTTTATAGGAAACTCCTCGTTTCCTATAAAGCAAAAAACGCTCCGCGAGGATGCGCATCTCGTGGAGAAGAAGTTAGCTGTAAACAGCACCGCTCGAGCGCGAAAGAGTCGCAAGCGACTCTTTGTTCTTATGCTCCACGAGGATGAGATCATCGCACAGAGGAAGATTTCTCTTTCCCATCTAGAATACTTTCCAATAATGAATGGGGAATGAGTATCATGCCTATGAGCGTATTCTTCCGTAGTAGCTGATCGCATACAAGCCACCGATACCGACTGCTGCGTATACGATTCTGGAAAAGAGGGTCATATTTCCGAACAATGTACGCACAAGATCAAACTGAAGAAAACCGATCAGTCCCCAGTTGATCGCACCGATGATCACAAGTGTCAATAAAATATAATCTAATGTTTTCATGCGAACCTCCATTTCTTGATTTTTTGTCTCAGTGACCGTTCGTATTCCGGTCTATTCCCAGTGTGTTCTAAAGATTAAAAAATTATACCGATCCTGTGGCTGTTTTCAAAAGAAATCCATCTCATAAAAGAATGTTGCGCATCTTTCATAGCTAATATGTTGCAAATTCCAGCTATTACACATTGTAATCGTTGGAAAAATTCGGTAAAATAGTAGAAAAGATGGAAAATCCATCAAACAGAAAGAAAGGTTGGAGAGTGTAACTATGTCATCAAAGAGAAAGAAAGTGGTCAAAAATAACAAGAGAACATCGTCTTCTGCTCAAAAAGAATTTGTTCTGCCTAAGATCGTTATTTATATTGGAAGCTTTTTGCTGCCGATCCTCATTATGTTATTTGTAATGCATCAATTAAAATTTTACCCATTTGGCGAAAAATCATTATTGATCATGGATATGAAAGACCAGATCGTAGCATTTATGGCATCCCTGCGAAATGCCATAGCAGGAGATAACTCCTTGTTTTACTCCTGGTCATGTTCTATGGGTGGCAATTATATTGGTTTATTTGCCTTTTATATCGCAAGTCCGTTGTCCTTTCTTACGGTATTATTCCCGGTTGAACAGCTACCTGCTGCCATTGTGGTACTGACATTACTCAAACAGGGATTATGCGGTCTGACTTGCTGCATTTACACCAATGCGATGGCGGCAAGGGCAGGGAAAAACCTAGGATTTTGGGCATGGATCCCGTCTATCTGCTATGCGTTACTCTCTTATAACATTGTTTATTCTCTGAGTCCAATGTGGTTAGATGGTGTTATATTGCTTCCGCTGATCCTGCTTGGCGTGGAAAAGCTATTAGAAGGATCCGGTCGTGTTTTATATCTCGTTTGTCTTACCTTGCTGTTTTACAGTAACTATTATACCGGTTATATGGTTGGTATTTTTACCGCTTTGTATGTATTGTACCGATTGCTCTGCGAGGTTTCCAAGAAGACGATCGTACAGACGCTCCAAAAATTTGGTCGATTTGTCGGCTACAGCCTGCTTTGTGTCGGTATGGCAATGCCGCTTCTTGGCAGCGTTCTGGCCAACTTAATGACCGGAAAATTAGCGGCTCAAAATATCAATTATCAGCCGGATACCGATTTTAATTACTCCTATGGAGAGCTGTTTTCCAAATATAGCAATGGCAACTATGACAGTATTACTAATGCCGGAAAACCGGCGATCTACTGCGGTTACCTTATCCTGTTATTAGCAGTAGCTTTTTTGGTATTAAAGACGATCTCCTTGCGCGAAAAAATCGGTGCAGTGTTGTTTTTGCTGCTTTTTTCTGTATGCTTTTGCTACATTCCACTCGACAAGATCTGGCATGGATTTCAGTACCCAAACTGGTTCCCATATCGCTATGCGTTTTTGGCATGTTTTGTACTGATCTACATGGCGATCCGGGCGATGTGCCGGATCGATCTAACCAAGTATCTGACTGATCCTCGTCTGCGGCTGGGACTGTCTGTGTGCCTTACCGTCATTGTCTGTGTGGAGATGGGAAAAAATAGTGTCGGTTTGTTCCAAGGTCTGGATAAGGAATTTGGCTATGCATCGATCAATGACTATGATGCCTTTATGCAAAAATCAGGACCTTTGGTACAACAGATAAAGAAAAATGATACGGGATTTTACCGAATCAATGCGGGATACGAGTTTGCAAAAAACGATGCGATGCTGTTGGGCTACAATGGCATGACTCATTATTCCTCTACTTTTAATGCCGCAATCAACTCCCTGACACCAAGGCTTGGTATTTCCCAGGGATATTTCTGGAACTCCGGCTATGGAGCGACTCCGCTGTTAAACGATTTGTTTGCCGCAAAATATGTATTAGCAGATAAAACGGTAGAAAGCAGCTATACGAAATTGCAGTCAACCAACCAAAATAGCACTTCCTACAGCAATGCACAGGCATTGCCAATCGCATATGGCTGTTCCGGCACAGATCTTTCGCCGGATCTGAATGCCTCTGATCCCTTTGTGAACCAAGATCAGTTTATCAATGCGATCCTTGGTGAGCAGGAAACGAACACTTTCTTTTCTTTCCCTTCATTCGAGACAGAGACAACAGAAAGCGGATGGAACTATATGATCACGGCAAATCAAACCGGTCCGTTGTATCTGCATATGACAGCACAAAATGTATCTTATGCGGATATTTATGTGGACGGTGAGTATACAGGTTATTATTTTACGAACGAGACAAACGGGGCGATGTTCTTGGGCGAGTATGACAGTGGACAGAGCATTACCGTACAGGTTGTGCCTTACGCATACGAAGGAACGACCGCTTCTTTATATGAGACGCATATCGCGCAGCTTGATCTGCAAAAAACAGCCGATACCATGTCGACATTACAGAAAAATGCGATGCAGGTCAAAAAACACTCGGGCGGAAAGTTATCCGGAACGATCAATCTTAGCGAGGGACAGAGAGTCATGACTTCAATCCCCTATGATAAGGGCTGGACGGTCTGGGTCGATGAAAAAAAGGTGAAGATGGAAAAATATGCAGACACCTTTTTGACATTCGCCTGTCCGGCAGGAGAGCATGAGATCCGCATGGCATATGTATCACCGGGATTCACTCCCGGCTGCGTCGCTGCTGCGATTTCCCTGTTGTTACTTGCCGCTGTCGTTGCCTGGGGTAAGGCTAGACAAAAAAAGCAAATAGAGATATAATATTTTAGTTATGACAATGGGGAAAAACATAGTTTTTTCACCCTAAAAAACATTTCCGATATGCATAAAAAGGAGAGACAACTGTGAGCCAGGGAAATAGAAAAAATTCAAATATCGTTACGATGAAACGCCGTCGCAAGATTTCCTTTGTCGGAGTAATGCTGTTTGCGTTTGCTTTGTATGTTCTGGCGCTGTTTGTCAAATCGGCAACACAGGAGCATTTGTCGATCTATGAAGTGACGGAAACACAGATTGCCGATGATGAAACGATACGAGGAATGATCCTGCGAAACGAGCAGCTGGTGACAACCGATCAAGCAGGATATGTGAATTATTATGTTGGCGAAAGTTCGCGTGTAGGACTCCGCACAAATGTGTATTCCTTGGACAGTACCGGAGATGTCGCAGAAAAGCTGGCAACAATGGACACGGAAAACATCAAACTGACAGAGGAAGATACCCAAAACATTCGAGATAACATCTCTAATTTCCGCGAAAATTTTTCATTGTCCGATTATAGTAAAATTTCTAATTTTCGCTACGATCTGG
>JALEPA010000220.1 GCA_022766515.1 Lachnospiraceae bacterium
GGTAGAGATCCTTCCTAGCGGAGAACGGGCAAATGTCCAAGAACTGTATTGTACAGATCATAAAGTTCAGGAAGCCTATAAAGAGGAAGCGGTCACAATTTGTTTGGACAGAGAGGTAGACAGTTCCAGAGGATGTGTTATCGTTCGTGATATCGCATTACAGGTGGGAAGAATGTTTGTCTGCAAATTATTATGGATGGATGACGCACCTCTTGTGGTTGGCAAAAATTATATTTTAAAGCTTGGTACGACAATGATTCCGGCAACTGTCATGAAATTAACAGCTGGGATCAATGTAAATGACGGAAATGAAGTTCCGGTAAAGCGGATTTATAAAAATGAAATGGCGATCTGCGAGATTTCTTGTCAGGAACCTATTGTTTTTGAGGAGTTTGTTAAAAACAGAGAAATGGGCAGATTTATTTTGATCGACAGAGTGTCGCACATGACAGCAGCTTGCGGAATTGTGGAAAAGGCGATACATCGGCAGGAGCATTTATATTGGCAGGACATGGATGTGACAAGAGAACTTCGTGCGTCGCAAAAACAGCAGTCACCGATGACAATCTGGATGACTGGGTTATCGGGTGCAGGCAAGTCAACGATTGCCAATGCTTTGGAGCAAAGACTGTTTTCGCAGGGAAAACATACGATGATCTTAGATGGCGATAACATTCGGATGGGATTAAATAAAGATCTGGATTTTGGAGAAGAGGATCGCATCGAAAATATTCGACGAGTGGCAGAAGTGGCAAAATTGATGAATGATGCAGGACTTATCGTGTTGGTATCGTTTATTTCTCCATTTCGGGAAGACAGACGCAAGGCAAAGGAAGTCATAGGCGATTGCTTCCGGGAAATTTATATCAGCACACCATTGGAGGAATGTGAAAAAAGAGATGTGAAAGGGTTGTATGAAAAGGCAAGAAAAGGGAAAATTGCCAATTTCTCCGGTATATCGAGCCCGTATGAATCTCCGGAGTGCCCTGACGCAGAAATTGATACGACAGGTAAAACAGTGGAAGAGGTGGTAGATCAGCTTATAACGCAACTACAGTTATAAAAGAAATCTTTCGTGCAAGGGCATTTATGCATCACGAGAAGCAAGTGGGATAACATGACGCGGAATATCGGGGATGCATCATACAAACAAGAGACAGAAATGGGGATCGTCATGGCAGATTGGAAACAATTGTTTTTGGCAATGTGTAAGGTGGGATGCCTGGGGTTTGGCGGAGGAAGTGCCCTCATTCCTTTGTTGGAAGAGGAAATGGTACATAAAAGAAAACTTATGTCCCAAAAAGAATATGACGCAGTTGTTGTGACGGCAAGTATGACACCGGGGGCACTTCCGGTAGAAATTGCTTGTGGAGTCGGCAGAAAGTATGGGATGAAAACAATGATCGCATCAGCTGCGGGAATGGCGTTGCCGGGGGCGGTTATGACAGTTCTTCTTCTGCAGATATTGGCAAATGTCGGCGGCTCGCTTTATAGAGGAATGCAGATGGCGGCACTGGCGATCATGCCACTTATTTTACTTGTCTTATTTGATTATATCAGAGATGTGATCTGTACCGGAAAGCGGGAAAGTACCCGTAGAATGGGAAAAGTGCTGCTGATCATGGCAAGTGTGCTGGCATTATGTGGTGGAAAAAACATAGGGCGTCTTATGGGCATAAAGGCGCAGCCACCAGTGGTGTTATCGACAGTTACGATTCTTGGCTTTGCCTGTTTCCTGATCGTATGGACGGGTGGAGAGTATACCATCCGGCGTTTATTAGTACCGGTTGTCTTGATCGGTGGCTATTTGTTATGTGTTGTTTTATCGGGATGGAAATACCATATGATCTGCAAGTGGGCGATCACCTTTTGTATGATCTGTCTTATGGGCATGAAACTGATAAAGCAGCTGTTACAGGAACGATCTGATTGTGTGGAGAAAAGAAAGAGAGGGGTGGAACCTTCCGTCCCGGCAGACGGCAGGAGACAGGACTCTTGGAAACAGTTAAGAAAAGAACTTGTATTGTGGGGGATCGTATTTGTGGTGTGTGCCTTACCGGCGTTGTTTATTGCAAAAAATACCGGAATGTATCTGATCAAAGGCGTGTATTCTTCCTTCCTTTCCTTTGGTGGAGGAGATGCTTATTTGACAGTAGCGGATGGGTTGTTTGTCGATAACGGTATGGTAGGGGAAGACAGTTTTTATAATTATCTTGTACCGATCGCCAATGTACTTCCGGGATCCATTTTATGTAAGATCCTGGTAGGTGTCGGTTATATGATCGGAGACTCCATAGGAAGAACCGATGTAGCCTATATTGTGGCGTTTGCCGGATTGGGAGCAAGCATCGCAGCATCCGGGGTGGTCTATTCGATTGGCGCTTACTTTTATCGGGGATTTGAAAAAATGGCATTTTTATCGATCTTGCAGCGTTGGATCGGACCGATTGTTGCAGGGCTGCTTTGTAATGTGGGCTTGTCGATGCTGCATCAAAATATGGTACTTGCACAGCAGATACATATGAGTACGGCATTGTTTGTGGGATTCTTTTTAGGAAATATTGTATTGCATGTATTGGGAAGATATGTACTGAAAATGGGACAGCTTAAAGTGGTAGTATTCTCATTATGTTACACGATTTTATTTTGTGGAGTTGTGGGCTTATAGAGCAAAACCGGCGTTTTCCTCTGCAAGAATTGCTAAAGCAATTCTTGGTGGAATAATGATAGATTATGAGCAAGTTCCTAATTAATAAAAAATAGCTGTACGATTTTTGGGACAAATGCAACAAAAGTCGTACAGCAATAACATTAAAAAAGATATGTGATTTTTTTGACAATATCACGGATGGACATCTGCTCACAATCAACGGTAACATCGGCATAGCGTTCATAGAGAGGGATGCGCTCTTCGTAGAGCATTTCCAAAGTCTCTCCCGGACGGATCGATACACCGCGCTGGTTCAGATCACCCAGTCGTTCTTCTAATTCTTCGTAAGGAAGTTTGAGGTAGACGATCGTACCAATGGATTTCAGATGCATCATTGCTTCTGTACCATAGATCACGCTGCCACCGGTAGCGATTACGGTGTCTTCTGCTTCAATAGAAGAGTTGATTTCACACTCGATCTGGTTAAAGCGTTCCAATCCGTATTTACTGATGATTTCATGTAAAAGCATGCCTTCTCTTTCTTGGATCAATAGATCTGAGTCCAGGAAAGTGTAGCCTAGTGTTTTGGCAAGTACGACTCCTACGGTACTTTTACCGACACCGGGCATTCCGATTAACACGATATTATTCATAAACAACTCCATTCTGTTGCGATAACGCAACGGTTTTCCTCCTGTGTATGTATATGGTGTTTTTCAAAATGACAACCTTGTGTATTTTAGCGGATTTTTGTGATTCTGTCAAAAAAGTCAAAAGGATGTGTAAAGTTTTTATATGATTATAGTGGGGACTGTCACATCGGATTGACAGACGATACGGCAAAAATGCTTTGATACGATCAAGGAGAGGCATGAAATTAAGAAAAAGAAAAGAGGATAACGATGAAAGAGATTACATCAAAAGAGCAATTATTGCACCAGGTAGAAAATGATGAAAAAATAGTCATTGTGCAACATAAAAGAGTGGCGAGAGTGTTGACGAGATATTTGCAGAGAGAAGAATATGGAGAGAAGATACAAGAGATACTAACACTTCTTCCTCTAATGCAAAAGAAAAAAATCTTGGGCGTCTCTTGTGTGGACAGATCCATGACGCAGGTGATCGAGGATGCTGTCTATTATGTTGTTAAGCTGCCAAAGGATCTTCATAAGGAAGCGGTGGAAATACTGCGGGAATTTGGTGTGGAACAGATCTGTCTGATCGATTATGAAGTGTTTGCGGCAATATCACAGGAAGAAAATCCAAAGCTTGATTTTTTATGCTGCGGCTTTACGAAATGTGGAACGACTTCCCTAAGCAATGCTCTTCGCCAGCATCCGCAGATCGTACTTCCCAAAGGAAAGGAAACTTTTTATTTGCATTGGAGAAACAAATACGATGATTCTCCAGAGATTTTCCGAAAAAAATATATGTCGGAGAGACAGGAGGGGAAACTGTATGGTGATATTGAACCTTCGTATCATTTGTCTGCCAGAGATGTCTATGAGTGTTTTGGACCGGATGTCAAACTGTTATTTTTGGTCAGACAGCCATCAAAGGCAACCTATTCGTATTTCAAAATGTTAATGCGCAGACCAAGAAAGAAAAAATATGTGGATTATTATCGACAGTACAAAAAATATTCGGTCGATATTTTCTCCAGGTTTGTAGAAGAGGAAATCTACACGGAGATGAAAGACCGATACCGTTATGATAAATGGATTCGTGAATATTTAGAATTTTTCCCGGCAGAGCAGATCAAGGTTGTTGTCATGGAAGAATTGATCAACAACCCAACAGAGGTCCTGCAGGAGATTCAAGAGTTTATTGGGGTGACACAGCTCAAGCATTATGAGAAACTTCCCTATAGCAACGAGGGAAGTGGTGTGTCAAGGGGATGGATCAGTGCCTATATCAATTATCGTTATTACGCAGCGATCCGCGGAAAGAAGGAACACTTGGAGAGAAGCCGCAAACAAAAACTTTTTTTTCGTTTCGCAAAATGGGCGCAGAAATATACGGTGTTGGAAAATGAGGAGAAGATGACGGAGGAGCAGAAAAGAGAACTGGATGATTTTTATCGTCCCAGTGTGGAGCACTTAGAAATCTTAATGGGACGCTCGTTGAAAAAAACTTGGGAGATGTAGGGGGATTTGTTGCAAATCGTGCCTTGCTAGTGTAAAATGGAAGTATCTGTAAAAAACATAGGAAGAACGAACTTCAGAATGGAGGAAACTATGGATACGAATATTTTATTAGAGAGTGGAACCAATGAATTAGAGGTATTGGAATTCATGGTAGATGGGAACCACTATGGCATAAATGTTGCAAAGATTCGTGAAATCATCAGTTATACAACATTGACTCCAATTCCCAATGGACATCGCAATGTAGAAGGTACTTTCAGCACAAGAGGTGAGACGATCACGGTTGTCAATCTTGCGCGTGCCTTAGGTTTGACTGAGAAAGAAGATACGCAGAATGATATGTTTTTGATCACGAATTTTAACGGTGTGAACACAGGATTCCATGTACACAGCGTCGTGGGAATCCACCGTGTAAACTGGTCACAGATCATCAAACCGGATCGTTTGATCAGTGGCACTAAAGAGAGTGTCGTGACAGGTATCATTAATCTTCAGGAGCACTTGGTGCTGTTATTGGATTTTGAAAACATTGTTGCACAGATCTCACCGGAGTCCGGTATCCGGCTGGACAGCATCCGTCATATGGATGGCAGAAGCAAAAATAATAAGCCGATCTTGTTCGCAGAAGATTCCCAGCTGCTTAGCATGATGATCTATGACGGACTGACACAGGCAGGATATACCAATGTGATCCCGTTAAATAATGGTAAAGAACTTTGGGATCTTTTGGAGCAGTACCGCGAGGAGGGTGTCGTAGAAGAGAAGGTAGCTTGTATTATTACAGATATCGAAATGCCGCAGATGGATGGACACCGTCTTTTGAAATTGGTGAAGGAACATCCGGTATATAAAAATATTCCGGTAATCATATTCTCTTCTCTGATCAACGAAGAGATGAGGAAAAAAGGAGAGCGCCTGGGCGCAGACGCTCAGTTGTCCAAAAATCAAATGGTAGAATTTATCCAAACTTTGGATCGCATTCTGGCAGATTAGGACAGCAAGGCGGGAGGCGTTTCCAACAATTTATCGCATTGAATTAACCCCCAACCCTGTCTGGTATGGTGAAAACCAAGATCAAGAGAGGTATTGCGCAGATGCAGCTTTACCTCTCTGTTTGTCAGGTGGGGGTATTTTTCTAGCAGGAGAGCCAGACAGCCACTGACGATCGGAGTGGACATAGAAGTGCCGCTTCTTGCCTGATAGGAGGCATTTCCCTTAGTGAACAGAGAGGCATCTTTTTGCGGAGATGGGTGACAGCTCACGACATGAGAGCCGGGTGCGACAACATCCGGTTTTTTGATACACATTTCTGTAGGACCTCGACTGGAATAGTCGTTCGTGTTGGTCTGCTGCAATGGATCGGATGAGCCTACCGTGATGATCTTACGGCTGTTACCGGGGGCTCCGATGCTTCCACCGCCGGGACCGTGATTGCCGGCAGCAGTGAGAACGAGCATACCGTGTTCCCAGAGGGAATTGATGCTTTGTACCAGAGGGGAGTCTTCGGAGAAATGTCGTCCTTTACTGCTGCCGATCGAAATATTAACGATACGGATCCGATATTTTTGTTGATGTTCGATCAGCCACTGGACGGCTTGCAGCACATGTTCAATGCGTCCTTCTCCCCTTTGATTCAACACTTTCAGTGAGAGAAAGTGGCATCCCGGTGCGATGCCCCGGTATAGTTTTTGAGAGCCGGCTCCGCTTCCGGCGATAATACCCGTAATATGTGTGCCGTGACCGTTATCGTCATAATAATGTGTCTGGTGATTGACAAAATCAACAAACCGTACAAGATATCCGGTGGAAGAAGCGGGAAACAGATCCGGGTGGTATCCGATCCCGGTATCTAATATGGCAACACCGACACCTTTGCCGGTTAAACCTTGTTTTCTTGCAGCATCTAAGTGAATAATGGTATTGACTCGGTTCATAGGTTACCTCATTTCTGAGCAAATGAAATCAACACTATACCTTATGACAGTGCGGTGTGAATTATACCGAATGACAGAGAAAGGCAGAAACAAAACAATGAAACAAATAGGATATCGTTTATTTGCATTATTATATAGTGTGACGCAGTTTTTTGGAAAACGAAGAAAAAGAGTTGTGTTATTCAATGGACAAAATAGAGGTCTGACAGGTAATTTACAGTTGATCGCACAGGAACTGCGAAGAAGAGATGGAGAAATCCGGATCATTGCTTACAGTAAGGCTGATCTTTTGCATCCGGCAGATGCAGGGATCGCTAAGAAAATGAAAGGGATTTTATGCTTTTTTTTCAAACTTCCCGTGCAAATGGCAGGAGCAAAGCAGATTTTTCTAAATGACAATTTTATTCCGTTGGCTTTTGTACATCCCAAAGATCAGCAGATCGTTCAGGTATGGCATGGCGCGGGTGCATTTAAGCGTTTTGGACTGTCGACAGAGCAGGATCCCACAGTGAGGTCACTTGTCGAGGCAGCGAACCGGCGTGTAACGCATTTATTTGTGACTTCTAAGCAGGTGATACCGTATTATCAGGAAGCGTTTGGAATTTCGCAGGAGCGTATTTATGCAACAGGAGTTCCGGTGATCGATGCTTATTTTGATCAGGAAGATCAGAAAAAAAGACGCGATAAAGTGCTTGCGGCATATCCGCAGCTAAAGGGGAAAAAGGTGCTGTTATTTGCACCGACTTTTCGGCAGACACCGGAGGAAAATGAACAGCTGCTCGCACAATTTGATGTGGAAAAAATTCAAAAAAAATTAGGAAAAGACTGGATGTTATTGATCAAGATGCATCCGAAATTTCCGGCAGAAAATATTCCCTCGAATGAAAACTGCATCAATATGACAGACTATAGTGATATAACAGATTTATATATGGTAGCAGATTGTCTTGTGACAGATTATTCTTCTACTGTTGTTGAATATGTTTTGCTGGACAAACCTATTTTCTTTTTTGCCTATGATCTGGAAAAATATGATCGAGGTTTTTATCGCGATTATCGGGAGACGGTTCCCGGAGAAATCGCGTATTCAACGGAAGAATTATTAGAGCAATTAGCAAAAAATCCCGAAAACCATGCAAAACGACAAACTTTTGTCAAATTACAATACGATTATGTACAAGGGGGAGCATTAGAAAGGATTTTTGCTGTTTTAGAGAGAACATAGAGAAAGAAAGGAGAACGAAAAAAAGTGATGTGGAAAGGGAGAAAACAAAGAACAAAAGGAGTGGCGATATTATTAGTCGCTGCAATCTGTAGTACAGTAGGATTAGGGGATACCGGACTGACATCTCGCAGTGCCAAGGCGGCAGCAGCACAGGTACAGGAAGCACCGACAGCAGGAGAAGTGCAGGAAAGTCCGGCTGCAGCGACTGAGACTCCATCCGTAGTCGAGTCATCTGCGCCAACAGAGACACCATCGGTTACCGAGACACCTGCACCACCGGATCCTATGCGTGTGGACACGATCGAACCAGAGGAGGGAGCACATTTTCTGTATGATGCCGAGGTGCTTACCGGATTGGAAGTCAAAGAAACAACGACCACTTCGATCACCCTGCAGTGGGATGAGATGGCAGGCATGACCAGTTATCTCGTATATACCTATGATTTTGAGACTCAGAAATATGTGAAGTTCAAACAGGTTACGGACACTTCGATCGTGATCGAAGACCTTAAACCGGGACAGGAATTTTACTATACGGTAGCCGGTTACAATGAAGAAAAAGGGGAGCAGAGTCACTTTGCAGAACCTGTTCATACTTATACAAGACCGGAAGCGGTACCAACTTTCCAGTTTGCCGCAAATGCCTCAACAAGCATTACACTTGCATGGGAGGCAGTTCCATCAGCAACAGGCTATTTGATCTATCATGCCGAGGGCAATGGCGTAGAAAAGTTAGTGGGTTCAACAACCAAATTAAACTTTAAAGATACCGGATTGAAATCAGGAACCACATATCGTTATCGTATCCGTACTTATTATGCTGATGAAGAAAATATGGGTGAATATTCAGAGAAGTTATCTACGACAACTTTACCGGCAAAACCAACGATCAGTGTGCGTGCAGGTAACAAACGCGTACGAATTACCTGGACGAAACTGACAGGAGCGACAGGATACCGTTTGTATCAGTACAATGGAAGCAAAGCGGTACTCGTGGCAACGATCACCGGAAATTCTTCCGTTACTTATGTAAAAACGGGATTGAATAATAATTCGACTTATAAATTTGCGTTGACCGCATACCGCACATACAAAAATAATGATTTTGAGGGAAGCAAGTCCAAAGCCGTAAGTATCAAACCGGTATCGGTTGGTAAGACAAGCACGGCAGCCAAATTGTACAAGAGCAAAAAAGTGTTCCTTCGTTCCTTGGCGGTAAAAGGCTGTACTTTCATGAAGAAAAAGCTGATCTATGCGAAAAGTTTGATCCTGCCCGGCATGAAAAATACGAATGTTGCAGAGTTTGCCTGCTCCAGTATGGTGCCACAGGGATTGACATTTGCGGGAAAATATGTTCTGATTAGTGCATATGATTATAAAAAGCAGGATAATTCGGTCATCTATGTGATGAACAAAAACACGAAGAAATTATTAACTACGATTATTTTGCCAAACAAGGCGCATGCCGGAGGCTTAGCGTATGATGGCAAAAATGTCTGGATCTGTCAGTCAACTACTTTGCGCAGTATTCCATTTGCTACGATCAAGGTAGCAGCGGTAGCGAAAAAACCATATCTGGAGATTTCAGCGTATGCGACAAAGAATGAGTTGGGACAGCAGGCGGCAACGGTCACTTATTACAAAAATCTTTTGTGGGTTGCGTCTTATACGGAATCAGGAAAGGGATATTTGGGATCTTATCGGATCGACAATAAAGCATCCAAACCTGCTTTGACTTTATGCAATCGTATTAAAGTCACCAATCGTATTCAGGGAATTGCATTTACCTCGAACGGCAGACTGATCTTGTCAAGATCCTGTCAGACTAATTCATCAAAACGAGGATATATGCACCGCTTAGACATTTACAAGCCAAACTTGTCGAAAGCATCATCCGGAAAGATCACATTAGGAAAACTAAAGAAAAAGATTGATATGCCATCAATGAATGAAGAGATTGCTATTAGC
>JALEPA010000227.1 GCA_022766515.1 Lachnospiraceae bacterium
GACAGAGAAAAGACATTATGCACACGTTGACTGCCCAGGCCATGCTGACTATGTAAAGAACATGATCACTGGTGCTGCTCAGATGGATGGTGCTATCCTTGTAGTAGCTGCAACTGATGGTGTTATGGCTCAGACAAAGGAGCATATCCTTTTGTCTCGTCAGGTAAACGTACCTTACATCGTTGTATTCTTGAACAAGTGCGACATGGTTGACGACGAAGAGTTGATCGAGTTGGTAGAGATGGAAGTAACAGAGAACCTTGAGGAGTATGGTTTCGAAGGATGCCCAATCATTAAGGGTTCTGCTTTGAAGGCTCTTGAAGATCCTAACGGCGAGTGGGGAGACAAGATCATGGAACTTATGGATGCTGTTGACAGCTTCATTCCAGATCCACAGCGTGCAGTAGATCAGCCATTCTTGATGCCTATCGAGGACATCTTCACAATTACTGGTCGTGGTACTGTAGCAACTGGTCGTGTAGAGCGTGGTGTTCTTCATGTAAATGAGGAAGTTGAAATCGTTGGTATTAAGGAAGAGACAACAAAGACTACTGTAACAGGTATCGAGATGTTCCGTAAGCTTCTTGATGAGGCTCAGGCTGGTGATAATATCGGTGCTCTTCTTCGTGGTATCAAGAGAGAGGATGTTGAGCGTGGACAGGTATTAACAGCTCCTGGAACTGTTACTTGCCATACAAAATTCACAGCTCAGGTTTATGTTCTTACTAAGGACGAGGGTGGACGTCATACTCCATTCTTCAACAACTACCGTCCACAGTTCTACTTCAGAACAACTGATGTAACTGGTGTATGTAACCTTCCAGAGGGAACAGAGATGTGCATGCCTGGTGATAATGTAGAGATGACAATCGAGTTGATTCATCCAATCGCTATGGAGCAGGGTCTTAACTTCGCTATCCGTGAGGGTGGACGTACAGTAGGATCAGGTGCTGTTGCAACAATCATCGAGTAATTTTTGATTGTTTTCATAACAAACTAGATTTTATAGGGGCTTTCCGAGTAATCGGGAAGCCCCTTTTTTGAAAAAAATATCATTTTTGAGTATTACCTTTGTGAAATCTGTGTACCCCGCATAAGATGATGACATGAAAAATTGTCGAAAATATAAGATTAATACTTTAAATTGTAATAATTGTGTACAAAAAAATAAAAACAAAACATTATATATTGACATATTTGCATAATGGGGTATAATTGAAAACATAGAAATTTCACAAAAATAAATTTGAGGAGGATATGACTATGAGAATTTCTAAATTAGCTCAGAAAGCTATGGCAGTTTCTTTAGCAACAGCTGTAGCAGTTGGAACAGTAGCAGTAGCTCCAGCAAAAGATGCAAGTGCTGCAAAAAAATCTAAGAAGGTAACTGCAAGAGTTTACTTCGCAGGTAACACAAAGAAAGCTGATTGCATTTGGATCAAAGGTGACGGCTCTACAGCTCCAAAGCTTGAGAAGAGTGTTAAGTTGACAAAGGGTAAGAAGACAAAGGTTACTTTGACAATCAAGAACCCAGGTAAATACAAAGATGGTTCCAAGACTGTAAAGATGAAAAAGGTAGCTGGTGCTACAGTTCTTACAGTTGACTTAGTAGATGCTATGAAGACTTTCAAGAAAGTAAAATGTACAGGCATCACAGTTAAGGCTGATGGAAAGAAAGTAAAAGTTAAGAAGATCTACCAGGGACAGTTCGAGAAGAACAAACCAGTAGCAAAAGATAACTGGAGAATCTCTTTCTACAACAAGTGGGGTAACCAGGGAGACAATTCTAAGACTAACAATGCTAAGGCATTCGCATTCAAGAAGAATTTAACAATCTCCTTCACTGTACAGCCTAAATAATTTAGTCTGATCTAAGAGAACATAGGAGTTCCTGCTGCATAGCAATATGTGGCAGGAATTTTTGTTTTGTAAAATAGAAAATTGTTTGCGGCGCAAAGCTGCACCATTAAAAGGTGCTTGTCGCGTAGAAGAGAAAGGAAGAAATTATGGTAAAGCATATTATTTTATGGCAGTTAAAAGAGATGACTGAACAGGAAAAACAGGAAGTAAAGCAGGGCATCAAAGCGGGTCTGGAGAGCTTGCAGGGCAAGATTCCGGGATTGGTAGACATTAAGGTAAATGCAGAGGGACTTGCTTCTTCTAATGCAGATGTTATGTTGGATTCAACCTTTGAAAATGAGGAGTCCCTAAAAGGCTACTCTGTGCATCCGGAACATGTGAAAGTAGCGGACAGCAAGGTGCGTCCTTATACGGCAGTGAGGGTGTGCATGGACTATGAGGTTTCCGGCGAGTAGAAAATGTCAGAAAAAACTGGTGAGTAGAAAATGCCGGAAAAACAATATTGCGGAATAACATCCCTTCTGCTATAGTTAATAAGTGGTACAAGTTGATATACGATTGTTTTGTGGATACAAGACATTGTTTAGGAGGAAATTATGAGCGAAATGAAGCCGATCAAAGAAGGTAAAGTAAGAGAAATTTATGACAACGGAGATAGTTTGATCATGGTTGCTACGGATCGTATCAGTTGTTTTGATGTGATCCTGCATAATGAAGTGACCAAAAAGGGAACGGTCCTGACTCAGATGTCAAAGTTTTGGTTTGATATGACAGAGGACATTTTACCAAATCATATGATCTCTGTAGATGTAAAAGATATGCCGGAATATTTCCAGCAGGACAAGTTTGATGGAAACAGCATGCTTTGCCGTAAGTTGGAAATGCTTCCAATCGAGTGTATCGTCAGAGGTTATATTACAGGAAGCGGTTGGGCAAGCTATCAGGAGAATGGCACAGTATGTGGCATCAAGCTTCCGGAAGGATTAAAGGAATCTGACAAGCTTCCGGAGCCAATCTATACGCCATCTACGAAGGCTGAGATTGGAGATCATGACGAAAATATATCATATGAGCAGAGTGTTGCACATTTAGAGAAGTATTTTCCTGGTAAAGGAGAGGAATATGCTGCTAAGTTACGCGATTGTACGATCGCTTTGTATAAGAAATGTGCAGAATATGCGTTGAGCAAGGGCATTATTATCGCAGATACCAAGTTCGAGTTTGGTTTGGATGAAGAGGGAAATCTTGTCATCGGTGATGAGATGTTGACACCGGACAGCTCTCGTTTCTGGCCTGCAGAAGGTTATGAGCCTGGACATGGACAGCCTTCTTTTGATAAGCAGTTTGCAAGAGACTGGCTGAAGCAGAATGAGGGTCATGATTGGACACTGCCACAGGACATTGTGGATAAGACGATCGAGAAATATTTACAGGCATATGAATTGCTGACAGGTGAGAAACTGTAATTTTATATGTAGTAAGGTAATAATAAAACACCTTGAAAAGGTGCTGTATGCCAGCACCTCTTTCGGGGTGTTTTTTGCTTTAAAGAGTAAGGTGTCAAAAATCTGAATTTCCCAGATGGTTATTTTCCTGAATCTTTGACTGTGGTATCCATCAACGACGCGTCGCGCAAAGAAGGATTCGCATATTACAGGTAATCACGAAGATCTTCACGCAAGGCATCCTCAATGGACATCAAACGACGGCAAAGATCTTTAGAACGGTCATCGGCTTCGGTATACTCGTTCATATACTCCTGCAGCGAATTGATTCCCATATCACATCCTTCAGTGATCAATTTGGCGATCGTCTCGTCAGAGGGATCCATATTCATTTTGAAATTTGTTTTGATCCACGCCATTCCCTTAGCAAGCGGGTTAGGGCTGCTGTCTTCCAGACCGTGTTCCTGCAATGTAGCATGGATCTCATTTCCTAACTTTTCGTGATGTTGTTTTGATTCCATAAGAAGGTCATGTAATTCGCTTCGATGTGTTTTCTCTAATACATCTTCAATCGCAGAGACTGCCATTTTACTTCCGGAATCACACTCCTGTAATAAATGGATCGTGTCGTGTTCGTTCATAGTAATCCTCCATTCTTCTTTCTATCGAATAAAAAGCATTTTATTTGTTGTTATTGTTTCCAATTATTCAAAAAATATGTTATAATTATAGCGTTGAGATTCCTTTTGAAAAGGAAGATTGCTGGGAAAAATATTGGCAGTTCCGGTTGGGGTAGACAGGATTTTGCCTTTTGGAGTAACGAATGGGGGATACGAATGAAGCAGGAAGATAGGGAAGCGTATGAGGAGGCATTTCGACGGGCGCGGCGTTTTGTATTTAAGAATGCCAGACCGATCGACTTGGCAAGATGGCAGTATCATTTTGAGAATGGCAGCCGGGATGCAGTGCTGGACGCACTTGCGAATTATCAGAATACAGACGGCGGATTTGGTTATGGATTGGAGCCGGATTTTTGGAATCCACATTCCTCGCCGGTGCAAACCTATGAAGCAACTGAAATTTTGTGGGAATTGGGAATGGATTCTTCCGATGCCGAACACCCTATCATTCAGGGCATCTTAGATTATTTGAGTGACTGTAAGGACTTCGATGGAGATTACTGGGCGCATACGATAGAGACAAATAATCGTTATCCTCACGCAGACTGGTGGCACTTTCCACATTCTTCCTGGTGGGAAGACAACGCAGCCAATCGTTTTGCGTATGACTGTAATCCGACAGCGGGATTGGTTGGATTTATTTTATATTTTGAAGATCCTGATACAGATTTTTATGATCTGGCAAAAGAGATGGCATCGGACATGATCAAACAGTTCTTCTTGATCGAGGAATGTCATGATATGTATGTTGTCTCCTGCTTTGCAAGATTATACGATTACCTCTTGGAGGCAGGGCTTGCAGATGAATTTCCGATGGAACAGTTTGGCAGGCATTTGCGGCAGGTGGTAAAGAGCACTATTACACAGGATGTCAACCTATACATTACGATGTGGGGCGTCAATATTTGTCGACCATCTGTGTTTATACAATCTGCGGAGAGCATGTATTATAAAGATAACAAGAAGATTGCAGATTTTGAATTGGAGTTTATTGCCAAGACGCAGCTGCGTGACGGTTCTTGGGAGGTGACCTGGGACTGGGGCAAAAATTATCCGGCAGCATGGGGCGTTGCCAAAAATTGGTGGAAGACGCGCATTGTGATAGAAAATCTATTGTACTGGACGAATATGTCCGGAATTATAGAAGAACTGGAAAAATAACCAGCGCATTTTGCAGATTATAAAGACAGCATTCTTGCATCTGCTGTTACGGATGTAGAAAAGACTGTCATAGATATAACATTTTGACACAAGGAGAAACCAAATGGGAAAGATTATTTTAACAGGTGATCGACCAACCGGACGATTGCATGTAGGACATTATGTAGGATCATTACGCAGACGCGTGGAGTTGCAGAATTCCGGTGAATACGATAAGACATTTATTATGATCGCAGATGCACAGGCGCTCACAGACAATTTTGAAAATCCAGAGAAAGTAAGACAGAACATTATTGAGGTGGCATTGGATTATTTATCCTGCGGATTGGATCCGGCAAAGTCTACACTGTTTATTCAGTCGCAGATTCAGGAACTGTGTGAATTGACCTTTTATTATATGGATTTGGTAACCGTATCTCGTTTACAGCGTAATCCGACAGTCAAGTCAGAGATTAAGATGCGAGATTTTGAGACCAGTATTCCGGTGGGATTTTTTACTTATCCGATCAGCCAGGCTGCAGACATTACAGCGTTCAAGGCGACAACCGTACCGGTTGGAGAAGACCAGCTGCCAATGATCGAGCAGACGAGAGAGATCGTACGTAAGTTCAACAGCATCTATGATGAAGTGTTAGTAGAGCCGGAAGTGTTGCTCCCTGATAACGAAGCATGTATGCGTCTGCCGGGTATTGATGGCAAGCAGAAGATGAGTAAATCTCTGGGCAACTGCATCTATCTGTCAGATACAGAAGAAGATGTACGGGCAAAAGTTATGGAGATGTACACCGATCCACTGCACATCAAAGTTTCTGATCCGGGACACATTGAGGGTAACACTGTATTTACTTATTTGGATGCCTTCAGTAATCCGGGACATTTTGAAGAGTATCTTCCGGATTATGCCGGCTTGGATGAACTTAAAGAGCATTACCAAAAGGGTGGCTTGGGTGATGTAAAGATCAAGCGTTTCCTTAATAGCGTACTTCAGGAAGAATTGGCACCGATCCGTGCCCGCCGTGCGGAGTTCGAGAAGGATATTCCTGCTGTATATGAGATCCTCAAAAAAGGAAGTGATGTAGCGAGAGAGACAGCGGCGCAGACATTATCCGAGGTCAAGAAAGCAATGAAGATCGACTATTTTGAGGATAAAGAGTTGATCCGTATGCAGAGTGAAAAGTATACGGCAAATCATCAGGACTGATAGTGTCGCAAAATGAGTTTGTCAGAAAATTTTCTGAAGATTAAAAGCATGTGGCAAATCATTAAGACTGATATGCTTAGAAAATAGGGGGAAAAAGGGGCAATTAACAATTTACATTGGCATTAAAATGTGGTATCATGTAGCAGATTATTGTATTTACGAATGATGCAGTTTCCTATAGGATTTCGGATGTTGCACGAAATGGTAAGAACAATGATGGGGCTGCAAAAGGGAGGAATTTGGTATGAAGATAGCAGATTTTTGTGATATGAATAAGTTCAATGACATCATGCGCAACTGGGCAAAGTCCACAGGTCTGGCAACAGTAGCAGTCGGCGAAGATGGAGAGTACATCAGCGATTGCTTTAATTTCACAGACTTTTGTATCGAATTGACAAGAGGTACAGCAGAGGGTAAGCGTCGTTGTGAGAAGTGTGATCAGGAGGGCGAAGGAGTGTATCCATGCCATGCAGGTCTAGTAGACTTTGGTACCCCAATTACTTTGAAAGATGGCACTGTTTTGGGTAGAGTCATTGGTGGTCAGGTATTGCCGGAGGATCCGGATGATGATAAGTTCCGTGCAGTAGCAAGAGAGATCGGTGTAGACGAGGATGTCTATATTGATTCTCTTCATAAAGTAAATGTACGCACCAGAGACGAGATCGATGCATCTGCCAGTTTGTTGGGAGATGTGATCAATATGTATGTGCGTTCCTGCTATGAGGAAAAGAAGAATGAGCATATCCTTGAGAAACTCAAACAGGGTATTGCACAGGTAGCACAGGAGATCGAAGAAGCTAACGCCAGCACATCTAAGATCGCCGGATTTAGTAAGAAGCAGAATATGTTAGCATTGAACGCTTCTATCGAATCAGCGCGTGCGGGTGAGAGCGGACGAGGTTTTGCAGTAGTTGCATCTGAGGTGCAGAAACTGGCAGAGGGTATGTCCAGTGCCAGTAAAGAGATTACATCCAAATTGGCGCAGATTACCAAGACGGTAAGTGAGCTGAATGAGGAATAATAGGAGAAAAGAGTCATTTCTTTATCCGAGTACATATGGCGATGACGAAGAAAAGTAACAGGTAGTAAGCTTACAGAGAGTGAAGGATGCTGAGAACTTCATAGATCTGCTTCCTGCGAAGAACACTTTACCAGCCGCAATCTGAACATGAGCGATTCATTAGTAGGTGCGCCGTTGACTGCGCGACAAGCAGTAAGGTTCAATGAACCGTTGAGTGACTGAGGATTCAGTAATTCGGGTGGTACCGCGGACAGTAATGTTCGTCCTGAACGAAGTTTGTTTGGGGCGAACTTTTTTGATTTATAGGAAACTTCCTGACAGACTATTTGGTGGATTCCTATAAAACAAGAAACGCTCCGCTTATAGTAAGGAAAAGAAAGATAGAAAATGGAGGACGAAGATGAACACAAATGTAGGTAACATGTATCGTGACACGACATTGGATCAGGTATCGGAGCAGAATGTCGGACAGAACTTAAAAATTGCCGGATGGGTAGAAAATATTCGCGATCACGGTGGTGTTTCGTTTGTTGACCTGAGAGATCAGTACGGAGTGATGCAGGTTGTTATGCGTGATACGACATTGCTCGATGGAATCAACAAAGAAGATTGTATCGCTGTAGAAGGAACGGTAGAGCATCGTGATGAGGAGACATACAATCCTAAGATCCCAACCGGAACGATCGAGTTGGAGGCACACAAGGTTGATATTCTCGGAAAGGTATATCGTCAGCTTCCATTTGAGATCGCGACATCCAAAGAGATTCGTGAGGATGTTCGTTTGAAATACCGTTATTTGGATCTTAGAAATCCAAAGGTACGCGATAATATGGTGTTCCGTTCTAATGTGATTGCATATTTGAGACAAAAAATGACAGAAATGGGATTTATGGAGATTCAGACACCAATCCTTTGTGCTTCTTCTCCGGAGGGCGCAAGAGATTACATCGTGCCATCCCGTAAATTCAAGGGTAAATTCTATGCATTACCACAGGCTCCACAGCAGTACAAACAGCTGTTGATGGTGTCCGGTTTTGATAAATACTTCCAGATCGCTCCATGTTTCCGTGATGAGGATGCCAGAGCAGATCGTTCACCGGGAGAATTTTATCAGCTTGATTTTGAGATGAGCTTTGCAACACAGGAAGATGTATTCCGTGTTGGTGAAGAAGTATTGAGTGCTACTTTTGAAAAATTTGCACCGGAAGGCGCAGAGGTAACACAGGCTCCATATCCAATTATCAGCTACAAGCAGGCAATGCTTGAGTTTGGTACGGATAAACCGGATCTGCGCAACCCACTCCGTATTGTGGATGTGACAGATTTCTTCCAGAGATGTACTTTCAAGCCATTTCACGGCAAGACGGTTCGTGCGATCAATGTACATGCGAAGTTGTCCAAGGGACAGCATGAGAAGCTGTTGAAGTTTGCACAGTCTATCGGTATGGGTGGTCTTGGTTATTTGGAAGTAAAAGAAGACATGACTTACAAGGGACCGATCGATAAGTTCATTCCGGATGATATGAAGACAGAGATCGCGGAGATCGCAGGACTTCAGGCAGGAGATACCATCTTCTTTATTGCAGATAGAGAGGAGCAGGCTGCATTGTATGCAGGACAGATCCGTACAGAGCTTGGTAACCGTTTGGATCTGTTAGAGAAAAACGCATATCGTTTCTGCTATGTAAACGATTTCCCTATGTATGAATATGATAGAGAATTGAAGCAGTATATCTTTACACATAACCCATTCTCTATGCCACAAGGTGGATTAGAAGCATTGGAGACGAAAGATCCTGCAGAGATCCTTGCCTACCAGTATGATATCGTATGTAACGGTATCGAGCTTTCTTCCGGAGCCGTGCGTAACCACGATATGAAGATCATGGTAAAAGCATTTGAGATCGCCGGTTATACAGAGGAAGATCTTAAAGAGAAGTTTGGTGCATTGTACAATGCATTCCAGTTTGGTGCACCACCACATGCAGGAATGGCACCGGGTGTAGATCGTATGATCATGCTTCTCCGCAACGAAGAAAACATCAGAGAGATCATTCCATTCCCAATGAACGGAAATGCGCAGGATCTGATGTGTGGAGCTCCGGGAGAAGTGACCGAGCAGCAGCTTCGTGAAGTACACATCAAAGTCAGACAGTAAAGCACAGAGCTTTTGACAGGATAGGAAACGATGGAACAATTTCAAGAACAGACAAAGAGCAGGACATATTGCAGGATCAATGGAACGCATTTGAAGTGGGTCGCATTATGGACGATGTTGATCGATCATATCGGATTCGTTTTGCTGCAGGAAGCCGTTTCGGTGCCTGCTGCTGTCTATACGATATGTCGGGGAATTGGTAGAATATCGTTTCCTATCTTTTGCTTTTTGCTGGTGGAAGGCTTTTGGCATACCGGGAATGTGCGGAAATATCTGCTTCGTTTGATCTTGTTTGCACTGTTGGCGGAAATCCCGTATGATCTTGCCATTAATGGCAAGGTGATCGATCTTTCCGGGCAAAATGTATTGTTTGCCTTTGTGATCGGTGTGGGAATGATGTGGGCACTGCGTATTTGGAATATCGGTCTGGGACCTGTCGGAGAGGCAGTGATCCCAGTCATGGCAATGGCGGTTTGTGCAGTAGTTCGAGCAGATTATTCCTATTTTGGACCATTATTGATCTATATTTTATATCGCTGGCATGAGGTTCCTTGGAAGCGAAATGTGATCATGGCGGCACTGCTTTTTTGGGAGCCGATGGCATTATGGTCGATTCCGATCATACAGTGTTATAATGGCGAGCGTGGAAAGGGACACAAATACTTTTTTTATTGGTTTTATCCTGTACATCTGTTGTGCCTGTGGGCGGTTTATCATATCGTCATGCCGGCAAGGTGAGAGGAGAATGAGAGGAACTTATGAAATATTATTATCCGGATTATTTTTATAATTTTCAATGTGTGCCGGGTCATGCATGCCCGGACAGCTGCTGTATCCGCTGGCAGATCACTGTGGATAAGCGCACACTGAAAAAGTATCGCCAGGTGGGCGGCGAGTTGGGAAAGCGTATGAAGGAAAAGATTGACTTTAGCACAGGCAATATTTGTCCGCATGGGGAAGAGCATCGATGCGAATTTCTGAATGATGACAATCTTTGTGACATTGTGCTGGAGCTTGGGGAAGATGCTTTGTCAGAGACTTGTCATACGCATCCGCGACATGAGGAGGTGTATCTGAATGTGCGGGAACGCTCTTTGGCAATGACTTGTCCGATTGCCTGTAAACAGTTGTTGCAGCGCAAAAAGCCGGTGCAGATCCTGATGAAGGAAGAAAAGACACGACCGGATGTGGATCTGCTATTTGACCGAGTCCTTTTTGAAGAACTGGTGTATACCAGAGATGCGCTCCTTGATGTAGCGCGCAATCGCGAAAACACGATCTTTGAACGAATGATCATGATCCTTGGATTGGCACATGATGTGGAGAGCCGTATCCACAGCCGTTCACAGCGAAATGCGTCAAAGTTATTGGCGCGTAAACTGCCTTCTTTAGGGGATTTTACCGATAAGGAAAAAAGGGAATTACGCCAAATCCGTAAGGCGTATCGCAGTGCAGATGCATTCGAGCGCGTGGACAAAAGGCTGGATGATATTATTTACGATGAGAAGTATTTTCGCCAGGAAAGTGACGAGCATGTCAGCCGCATCATGACGGATATGCTGTTTGCCCTGACCACGATGGATGCACTCAAGCCGGAGTGGCCACCATATTTACAGAGTATTTTTAATGTTCGGGAAGAGATGTCCAGAGAAGAATCCGCAAAACAGATGGCAGAATACAGCAAAGCGGAAGAACCGATCCAGTTAGAACAGCTTTTGGTGTATTTCTTATATGTATATTGCTGCACCAGCGTTTACGATGAGAGCCTGCTTGCGAAGTGCAAAATGGCGGTCGTGAATGTACTGTTGATCCGTGAACTTTGGTTTATGAAATGGATGGAAAACGATGGAGTGATTTCTGTGGATGAACAGGCAGAACTTGCACACTGGTATGTGCGGGAGATTGAAAACTCCGATGAGAATATGGAGCAATGGGAAAGCCTGATGCAGAGAAACCCTCGTTTTGCCTTGAAAAAGATATTGAAGGTGTTAGGTCGGGGTGCTATACTAAATTCCGGCGAGCAGGAATAAACTACAAGGGGAATCTGCTTGGAAATGGAGGAGAGAGGAAATGCAGACCAATGTACTTGAGTATTTGGAACAGACGGTGACCAGATTACCCGATAAAATGGCATTTGCAGATGAAGAGCAGTCGCTGACTTTTGCAGAAGTGTCAGATCGTTCCAGAAAGATCGGTTCTGCTTTGGCAGCACTGCATGCGGCAAAAGAACCGGTTGTTGTGTACATGAAAAAATCTCCGGCAACGATCACCGCATTTTTCGGTGTTATTTATGCCGGCTGTTATTATGTACCGATCGATGAGGAAATGCCCAAAAGAAGAATGGAGCTAATCCTGGAAAATACAAATGCGGCGTATCTGATCTATGATGAAGATACGGCGGATAAAGTAGGGGAGTTAGGATTCAAGGGAACCAGTCTTTCTTATGAAGAAGCCATCAAAGGACAGATCGATGACGAGGCACTTGCCAACATTCGTCGTGGCTGTCTGGATGTCGATCCGATCTATGTATTGTTTACATCCGGTTCGACCGGAGTGCCAAAAGGTGTGGTCGGATATCATAGAGGCGTGATCGATTACATAGAGAGTTTATCTGAGGTGTTAGGATTTGGAGAGGAGACTGTATTTGGTAACCAGACACCATTGTATCTGGATGCCTGCATGAAAGAAATCTATCCAACCTTAAAATTTGGTGCCTCAACCTGGCTGATCCCGAAACAGTGTTTTATGTTTCCGGTCAAATTAGTAGAATTTTTGAATGAACATCAGATCAATACGATCTGTTGGGTGGTATCGGCACTGACGATGATCTCCGCGTTTGGTACTTTTGAGACGATCAAACCGGAACATTTACATACGATCGCTTTTGGAAGTGAAGTATTCCCGATCAAACAGTTTAATTTGTGGAAAACGACATTACCAAATGCCAGATTTTTTAACCTATACGGTCCGACAGAGGCAACCGGAATGAGCTGCTACTATTATGCAGACCGTTTGTTTGAGGAGAAGGAAGTCATTCCGATCGGAAGACCGTTCCGTAATACGGAGATCCTTTTGTTAAACGAGGAAGGAAAGCCGGTAGCACAGGGAGAGACCGGAGAGATTTGTATTCACGGTACCTGTTTGACACACGGTTATTATAACAACCCGGAAAAGACGGCAGAAGTTTTTACGCAGAATCCGCTCAATCCATACTTCCCGGACCGGATCTATCATACGGGAGATCTGGGAAAATGGAACGAAGAGGGCGAGCTGGTGTTTGTTTCGCGTAAGGATTACCAGATCAAACATATGGGACACCGTATTGAGTTAGGGGAGATCGAGGCGGATGTCGATCTGCTGGATGGTGTGAAGACCTGTTGCTGTATCTTCATTCCGGAAAACAAGAAGATCGTGTTGTTTTATGTAGGAGATGTGGATAAAAGAACACTTACCAAGGAGCTCAAAGACAGACTTCCGCGATATATGATCCCAAATGCGATCCTGCAGCTGGAATCATTACCATTGACGCCAAACGGCAAGATGGATCGTTTGAAGATGAAAGAGTTGTACTTGAGCCAGAAACGGCGTACTGCAAAGTAAGAGTGGGAATACCACCTTATAGTAATAAATCATTGCCGGCTGACCGGGAGGGTGTCGGCGGTAACAATCAGAAAGAGAGGTAACAATCATGGATGTAGAAGAGATCAGAGAGGGCATTTTGGATATTTTGAAAGAGCTTCACGAGGATATTGACTTTGAGGCAGAAGAGAAGATGGTAGATGACAAGATTTTGGATTCTTTCGATCTTGTTACTTTGGTAACAGAGTTGGGAGAAGAGTTTGATGTAGATATTACAGCAAAAGATTTTATCGCAGAGAACTTCAATTCCGTAGACAGTCTGGCAGCGATGATCGCCCGCCTGATGGAAGAGTAGTAACGGATCGGGAGGACATGCATTTTGTTTATATCATATCACTTTATTGCATTTTTGCTGCTCTTATTTGTCCTGTATTATTTGATACCGAAAAAGGGGCAATGGGTGCTTTTGTTGATTGCAAACTTCCTGTTTTATTTTTCGGCAGGAACTTATTATCCTTTGTTTTTGCTGGCAACTTCGTTTACCGTATGGCTTGCCGGCATCATGATGGAACGCAGAGATCAGCAATGGGAAGCATATAATGCACAGATAAAAGCGGGCGATATTCCCAAACCGACCCGTGAGGAAAAAAAGAAGAAAAAGGCGGCTGTCAATGCGAAGAAAAAGCGTGTGATGCTGTGCTGCCTGTTATTCAATCTGGGAATTTTGGCAGTGCTAAAATATACCAATTTCGTGATCGACAATGTCAATGTTTTGGCATCGGCAATGGGGAAGAAAGAGCTTCCTTATGTCAATCTGCTGTTGCCGTTAGGTATTTCTTTTTATACCTTTCAGGCAGTAGCATATCTGTTGGATGTTTACTGGAATAAAGCGAAAGCACAACGAAACTTTTTGAAGTTCACGCTCTTTGTGTCTTTCTTCCCACAACTGATCCAGGGACCGATCAGCCGCTACAACGATCTTTCAGAGACGCTGTATGCGCCGCATTCCTTTGACTGGAAGACGGTTCGTTTTGGACTGGAGCGTATCCTGTGGGGATATTTCAAAAAGCTGGTGATCGCTGACAGGATCAGTGTGGCAGTCGTTATGCTGATGGGAGATCCGGAGTATTACACAGGTGCCTATGTGTTGATCGGTATGTTGTTTTATGCCGTACAGCTGTACGCGGATTTTACCGGAGGTATCGACATTACGATCGGAATCGCACAGGTGCTTGGCGTTCATGTGGAGGAAAACTTTATCCGCCCATTTTTCTCCAAAAATATTGCGGAGTATTGGCGCAGATGGCATATCACGATGGGAACCTGGTTCCGCGATTATGTCTTTTATCCAATGAGTATCAGTAAGCCACTGAAAAAGGTTACGACAGCGACCAAAAAGAAGTTTGGTATGGCTGGAGCAAGAAGAGTGGCTGTGTATATTTCGACAATGGTTACCTGGTTTGCAACGGGTATTTGGCATGGAGCCGCATGGCACTTTGTGGTATGGGGTCTGGTCAACGGAGTCATCATTTTGGCTTCGGAGGAATGTGCACCATTGTATGCGAAATTTCATAAGAAATTTCCTAAGCTTGTCAGTACCTGGGGATATCGGGCATTTCAAGTGCTCCGAACCTTTTTGATGATGTGCTGTATTCGCTTATTCGATACTTACGCCAGTGTGCGTGGAGCGGCAAAGCAGTTTGTACATATGTTTACCCGTTTTGATCTGTCTGCAGTGACCAAGCAGGAGATGATCGATCTGGGGCTTTCGGTGCAGGATTATGTGATCCTGATGCTTGGCGTACTCCTTATGTTCCTTGTTAGTATGTATGGCAGAAACGGCAGTGTGCGTGAAAAAATAGCGAAGAAACCATATGTGATCCGCTATGGCATTTTTGTATTGCTATTCTTTGCAATTCTTCTATGCGGTAATTATGGAATCGGATTTGACGCGCAGCAGTTTATCTACAATCAGTTTTAAGGAATGAGGGAGAACATGAAACACGGAAAGAAAATAGTGGTCGGCGTATTGTCGGTGCTTGTGGTCGTTGCCTTGTTTTTTGCAGCGCAGAGACTGGTCGAGCCGAAATACGCAGATGATCTGCTGGAAGGTAACTTTACGGCAGAATATTATGAGGAAACGACAAAGCATGATGTCATTATGGTAGGAGACTGTGAGGTATACGAAAATATCGATCCGATGGTCCTGTGGCATGAATATGGGATTACTTCCTATATTCGCGGTAATGCACAGCAGCTTACCTGGCAGTCCTATTATATGTTAGAGGATACGCTGAAATATGAAAAGCCAAAGGCTGTGATCTATAATGTGCAGGCTTTGACACATGGCGAGCCGCAAAAGGAAGAGTACAACCGAATGACATTAGACGGGATGAAATGGTCGAAGACGAAATGGGATGCGATCAATGCATCAATGTGTGAGGGAGAAAATATGGTTGATTATATGTTCCCGATCCTTCGTTATCATTCCCGTATTACATCTTTGACCAAGAGTGATCTGACGCACTATGTCACACCAAGACATATTACACACAACGGATATTATATGCGTGTGGATGTGCTTCCGGCGAGTGAGTCGGATGTGGCAGACCCATCGTGGCTGCTTGGTGATCAGGATACGGCATCAGATACCGGCGATGAGGAAGAGGAAGCCGTTGATCCTTGGGATGCCGTAGATGAAGAGGCATTGGAGGACGATGGCGATGCGAGTGATCCTTGGGATGCTGTCGATCAGAAAGACGAGAATACACCAAAGGAGAAAGAGACAGAGGATGGTGGCGTAGAGTTTGGCGATTATCCAATGCAGTATCTGGAAAAGATGCGTAAACTCTGCGAGAAAAATGGAATCCGGTTGATCCTTATGAAGGCACCAAGCCTTGCTCCGCAGTGGTACGATTCGGAAAATCAGCAAGTGGTGGATTATGCGAATAAACACGACTTGCCATATATCAATTTTTATGATTTACTAGAAGAGACAGGCGTTGACTTTGAGACGGACACCTACGATGGAGGACTTCATATGAACCTCAGTGGTGCGACGAAGTTGTCGAAGTATCTGGGCAAAGTCTTATCAGAGCAGTATGGCATGAAAGACCATCGTTCGGATGCATCGCTTGCTAAAGTGTATGATGAGAAGTATAAATTTCATCAGGAAATGATCCGTAAACAGCAAAAAGAGTTGGATGATTACGGTGAGATAAGAAGTTATTAAAGAAGAATGGAGGCAATTATGAAAACAAGTATTTGGACGAAACTGGCAGCACTTTGCCTGGCAGTCGTAGTAGCAGTAAGTACGGTAGCAGCACCGGTAGAGGCAAAATCAAAAGGTTATGTCTTCAAGTATAAGGGTGTCAGCGTGACGATGAACGGAAAGGCAAAGAAGCTGATCAAGAAGGCAGGAAAGCCAAAGAAGAAGATCGTCAAGAAGAGCTGCGCTTATAAGGGAAAAGACAGAACTTATACTTATAAGGATTTCAAAGTGCAGACCTATTCTAAATCCAACAATGGCGCAGAGTATGTCAGCGAGATCCGTTTGTTGACAAACAAGGTTAAGACCAAAGAAGGTATTAAGATCGGAAGCACAGAGGAGCAGCTGACCAAGAAGTATGGCAAGGCTCAGCCAAAGTTTGGTGTATATACTTATAAGAAGGGTTCTTGCAAATTACAGTTTATGGTGGACAACGGAAAAGTAACGGCAATTCGTTATTTTGCAGCGTAATTCCATCGAGTGTATTACTTTCCTATTGGGGAAAGCAGAGTAAGATAACAAAAACAGATGGCGGCTGCATAGGTAGCCGCCTTCTGCTTTTTAGAAATGAGGATGATTATGAAAACAGGGAATAAGATTTTATGGAGCGGTCTGCTTGGCATTGCCTCTCTTTCTTTGATGGCACAGCCTGTGCAGGCAAAGAAAGTCGTATCGGCAAAATTACAGAAACAGGTCGTGTCGGTAGGAAATCAGACAAAAGTAAAAACGAACAATAGAAAGGCGGTGTATTCCAGCAGCAATTCGCAGGTGGCATCCATCAACAAGCTTGGTGTCCTTACGGCAAAAAAAGCGGGAAAGACAACAATCACGGTAAAGGCGAAAGGTTACACAGCCAAAACGATACAGATGACTGTCAAAGCGAAAAAGGGGGTACCCGAACTTCCGGTAGCATTGGATGAAGTAGTGATGTCCGGGGAAAAGATCACCGGTGCTAATTCCGTCAATGCAAAATTTCAGGCGCGGATCAAAAATACCGCCAAAAAGGGAAAGATTAAAAAGATCGAATATCATTATCAGATCCAATCACTGGTAAAGACGACACAGACACCTGCCGCAAGTCAGGCACCTCAGCAGACAGCCGGGGATGCAACTGCGACAGCGTCTCCGGCCGTACAGCCAACACAGACTCTGGCAGCGACGACAAAGGTGACCAAACAGGTCGTACTCAGTGCAAAGGGACTCAAACCGGGAAAGACAGTGACTGCAAAATGTGCGGGCGATGTGTCAGGAAAAGTTTCTGCGATGCATTTGCAGGAAGTAAAATTGTACACAGGAGAAGCGTTGTACACTTACAATGTAAATACCGGAAAGGCAAAACTCACTTGGGGTGGCGCAGATAAGACAGGACCGGTCTTTAGCGGCTGGGTCGGCAAGAAGAGCATTTATGGCAAAGATACGATCCGTGTCTGCTATACAGACCGCAAGGGAAGTTATTCTTTCAAAGACCATGTCAAAGCAGTGGATGCCAGAGACGGTAAATGCAAATTCAGCGTTGATACAAGCAAGATCAACTGGAACAAAAATGGTATTTACAAGGTATATTACCGTGCAAAAGATAAGTCCGGCAATTTGACAACTGCATGGGCAAAGGTGCAGGTATTTGTTCCTTCCACAGCAGAATCCATTGCCGATGAGGTGTTAGGAAGTATTACGAAAAAGGGATGGTCACAAGAAAAGAAATTACGTGCAATTTATAAATATGCGGCAGGTCATTGTGCTTACATAGATAGTGGAAGTCATTCGGATTGGCGCAAAGCAGCTGTCAATGGTATTCGTTATCAGTCCGGAGACTGCTTTACCTTTTATTCGATCTCTCGTCTTTTGATCACCAGAGCAGGAATTCCAAACTTAATGGTGACTCGTTATCCGGCAGTACCGGGACATCATCATTGGTGGAATCTGGTTTATGTCAGAGGCGGCTGGTATCATTTTGATACGACACCAAGACAGAGAAAAGGATATTTCTGCCTGCAGACAGATGCACAGCTTCATATGTACAGTACAGGCAGTACCTTCCGCTTCCGGAGCGACAAACTGCCAAAACGAGCAACAAAGAAAATAAGCCGAAATCCGGTATAAAAAGGATAGAATCATGAAAACAATAGGTGTAATTGGTGGATTAGGTCCAATGGCAACCGTGTATTATCTGGAACTGATCACCAAAATGGCGGATGTACATAGGGATCAAGAGCATCCGAGAATTTATATGCAGAGTATGCCGGACATACCGGACCGTACGGCATATATTTTGGGACAAAGCGAGGATAATCCTATTCATTTAATGATACAGGCAGGCAAAGCGTTACAGCAGATGGGGGCGGATTTTATTACCGTTCCCTGTGTGACAGCCGGATATTTCTATGCGCAGATGGAAGAGGCACTGGACATTCCGGTCGTCAACCTGCTGCAGGAGCTGGCAGATGCCTCTAAGCGCAGAAATGTACAGAAGGTGGGAATTTTGGCAACAAGCGGGACCAATCGAAGCGGTGTCCTGACGGAGATGATCCGCAGGCAGGGTATGGAGGTACTGCTGCCCGATGAGAGCAGACAGGAGCAGTTGATGGATATTATCTACCGTCAGATCAAGGGCGGAGAGGCGATCGACTGGCAACTGTTTGGCGAGATTGCCGAGAATTTATTGGATAGCGGAGCAGAGTGCCTGATCCTTGGCTGCACAGAGCTGCCGCTATTACGCAAGGAATTGTGCCATTGCACGGAAAAGCAATGTGCGGATATTCTGCAAAATCATTGTATTGATGCATTAGAGGTGCTTGCGGAGTGTGCGCTTTCACGGTGTGGGATTCCGATCAAGCAGGGGTGGTAGATTTTATTAGAGAGGTAGATCATTCACAGAAGAGACAGCAGATGAGAGACATAAAGGAGATGGCGGAATGATTAAGATTAGTGAGATACTTGATTTAACCTTGTTCAAAGATTTTACCGTGATCTGCGGAGAAAATTATTTGAACAATCTGGTCAATGCGACCGTGATCCTGGAGTACGAGAGCAGCCTCATCGAGTATGACGGTTATTGCTACGGTTATTTTGTCCTGCTTTCGTATTTCTTTGCGGAGACCAATCCGGAGCTTGTGCATGGCACTTTGCGGACTTTGATCCAAAAGCAGGTGTCCGGTATTGCGATCAAGATGCGGCAGGATCAGGAACTGCCGGAGGATATTATCAAGCTGGCAAAATTGTACCATGTGCCGTTATTTTCTTTTTATGATCAGTTTATGGAGGATCTGATCATCTGCATCAATGAATCGATGAAAACGAGAGCGCAGTACATCGTTGCCGAGGAGAAGATCAATTCGATCGTCAACGAGAAACACAAGCCGGAGACGATCGAAAAGATTGCCTTGGAGATCAACCCGCATTTTCATCCAAGTATCGTGACGGCGAGTATTACTTCTGTGGATATGACCAACAATCTCAAGATCCATACCTATTTTGATAAGTTGATGTATCGACAGTACCGTGACACCGAAGTGCACGATTATTCCTTTGTGAAAATGGGGCATGGTTTGCTGTTACTTTGCTCTTATTTGGAGGAAAATTTGCCGGAAGAGATATTGGAGATCGTTCATCATATCAATGATATTTTGATCAATACCGGTTTTACACCGGAGTCCTTTCACATCGGTATTTGTGATGAGGTGCTTCCGTTGGATAAGTTAAATATTTCGATCATTAAGTCAAGAAATGCGAATATTGTGGGACAGTTTTTTGAACAGAATCACACGGCATATTCGCAGATCGGCATTTATAAATACATTATGTCCATCGTCAACAACCCGATCTTATATAGTGAGGTGGAAGAGAGTATTTCCATCCTGCAAAAATACGATGCGTCGCATGATGCCAATATTTTAGATACGGTCATATCGTATGTCAAAAACAATGGAGATTATGCGAAGACATCGGCAGAAATGTTTCAGCATAGCAATACGGTTCGCTATCGTATTCGTAAAGCAGAGCAGCTGCTCAATTTACCGGATTTTGCTGCAGGGGAGGAGATGGCGTTGCTGATACGAAGTTTTCTGTTGCATAATGTGATGGTGCTGAATGATTAGAGAAGTTGAGTGATTAGGAAAAGTGATGAAATGACAGGGAAAAGGGATGTCACACGGTATCGTGCGGCATCCCCACTTTGTTTTTTTATAGGAAACTATTCATTTTGTAACATTATGCTATCAAGGATTGTGCCTTTCCTGTTTATGCAGGATTTTTCTCGCAAAGTGCAGCGTCTGCAAGGATTTCGCGCATGATCTGCAAGAACTTTTCGTTCATTTCCGGCTTGCCAAGGCTGACACGGTTCATACCGATCGGAGCTCCGATCAACACATCTTTTTCCTCTAATTTAGAGTAGACGGTCATGTTATCGATCGGTGCTTTGAACAGGATGAAATTGGACTGTGAATCGAATACACGACAGCCAAGGTCGCGAAGGGTAGCTGTTACCTTAGCGCGTTCCTGTGCATTGATGTCTCGTACGGCAGTTACATGATCCTGATCAGCGGTAGCGGCAGCAGCGGTCTTCTGACCGATAAAGCTGACATTCCATGCATTGCTGGATTTGCCAAAATGATCTGCCATATCCGGGTCAGTGATCGCATAGCCGACACGGAGTCCTGCCATGCCGTATATTTTTGAGAAAGTACGCATAATGATGAGCGGCTTATCGATGCCTTCTTTTACCAGTTTCATCATGCTGTAGGATTTTTCGTCTGTCACAAATTCCATATATGCCTCGTCGATGACGGTGATGACATGTTTTGGGATTTTGCGGATAAATGCTTCCAATTTAGCGGAATCAATATAAGTTCCGGTAGGGTTGTTAGGATTAACAACTACCAGGATCTTTGTTTTATCAGTGATCGCAGCCAGCATGGCATCAAGGTCATAGTTCATATCGTCATCCAGTGGGATCGGTACGGTGACAGCACCGTAATCGTTTGCCACATCGCGGAATGCCTCGTAGCTTGGATCACCAAAAATAAATTCATCGCCCGGATTGATAAACAGTTCGCCAAGCATATTGATCATGGCACTGGAGCCCGGACCGACTACTACATTTTCAAACTTCATATCATATAACTTTGCCAGATTTGTTTTTAATTCTACGGAAAACCAATCCGGATAGACATAAGGGGTTTTAATTGCTTCCTCTAATGCCGCCTGTGATGCAGGACCGAGTCCGTAAGGGCTTTCGTTGTAATTCAAACGATAGACATGAGGTGGAGTTGAGCTGCTTTTCTGGCGTGCTGCTCTCAGACTCTCTGGTTTTACCTGCATTGGGTCTCTTAATAATTCAACATATTTCTGCATAATATCAACACTCCTTTTCTAGTTCATCTCTTGGGTCAATAGTTTTGTGTGAGTCATGCGTTTTAGATTTGCTTACCGTATACCTAACAATTCCCGCCGGAGCAGTTTGCTGTCCGTCGAAGAAATGTTATGCCTTGCATTTTAATACGACAATTTCTAAAATACAATGTAAAAATTACAAAAATACAGGCAAAAAATTGCAAAATTTACA
>JALEPA010000228.1 GCA_022766515.1 Lachnospiraceae bacterium
ATTTTTATAATTGTTATTATTTGATGATACGAACCTTTAATACACCATCGATCGCATTTAACTTATCTGCAAGCTCCTGTGTGGATGCTGCATCAATATCAAATACACAATAAGAATACTCTCCACGACTCTTATTGGTCATATGATCAATGTTGATGCCGATCTCAGAGAAGACATTCGTAAACTGTGTCAACATAGATGGGATGTTCTTATGTGCTACCGTAATACGACCCTCTGTGCTGCATACTCCGGCATCACAGTTTGGATAGTTTACGGAATTGATGATATTACCATGCTCCAGGAACTCACGAAGCTCGTGTACTGCCATAACCGCACAGTTGTCCTCAGACTCTGCTGTAGAAGCTCCCAAATGTGGAGTAGCCAGTACATTTGGCATTTTAACAACAGCCGGATTTGGAAAATCTGTCACATAGCGTCTTACCTTACCGGACTCCAACGCAGCCTTCATGTCATCATCATTTACCAGAAGATCACGCGCGAAGTTCAAGATAACAACGCCATCTTTCATCTGATCAAATGCTGCCTTATTTAACATTCCCTTTGTGTCAGGAATGTATGGCACATGGATCGTGATATAATCGCATACCTGATATAACTCATCGTAAGATTTTACTACTGTAACATCACGAGACAAAGACAACGCATTGTTGACAGATAAGAATGGATCAACACCGTACACTTCCATGCCAAGATGTCTGGCAACATTTGCTACCAACACACCGATGGCACCAAGACCGATGACACCTAACTTCTTGCCTTTCAACTCTGTACCTGCAAAATTCTTCTTTGCCTTTTCCATAGACTTAGAAATGTTCTCATCATCGGCATTTTCCTTAACCCAGTCCATACCGCCTGCAATGTCTCTGGCTGCCAGAAGCATTCCACTGATGACCATTTCCTTTACACCATTTGCATTTGCACCCGGTGTGTTAAATACTACGATACCTTTATCTGCACATTTATCCAAAGGAATGTTGTTGACACCCGCTCCGGCGCGCGCTACAGCCAAAAGCTGATCGGATAATTCCATATCATGCATCGCAGCACTACGAACTAAGATCGCATCTGCAGCATTGACATCATCCGTCTTTGTATAATTTCCATCGAAACCATCCAATCCAACCTGTGCGATCGGATTTAAGCAATTATATTGAAACATTATGCGTTCTCCTCCTCAAATTTCTTCATGAATTCAACCAGCTTCTGCACGCCCTCTGTTGGCATTGCATTGTAGATGCTGGCTCTCATACCACCAACGGTACGATGTCCCTTCAAGTTGACAAATCCTGCCTCTGTCGCTTCTTTTACGAATTTTGCGTCCATATCGGCATCTCCGGTAACAAACGGAACATTCATGAGAGAACGATCCTTAGGCACTACCGTACCCTTAAACAGCTTGCTCTGGTCAAGGAAATCATACAGGATCTTTGCCTTCTCTTCGTTGTGCTTCTTCATTGCTTCCAAACCGCCCATCTTCTTGAGCCATTTGAATACCTTACCGCAAATGTAAATACCATAAGCAGGTGGTGTATTATACAGTGACTGTGCATCTGCATGTGTCTTATACTGGAGCATTGTTGGTGTTCCCTCCAACACATCCTCTGTGATCAGATCTTCACGGATGATCACGATAACAACACCGGCCGGTCCGATATTTTTCTGTACGCCGCCATAGATCACGCCATACTTTGTTACATCAACAGGCTCAGATAAGAAGCAGGAAGAAACATCCGCTACCAAAGTTTTACCCTTGGTATTTGGAAGCTCTTTGAACTTCGTTCCATAGATCGTATTATTCTCACAGATATATACATAATCTGCATCTTCAGAGATTGGCAGATCAGAACAGTCCGGTATGTACGAGAATGTTTTGTCCTCGGAAGAAGCAATCTTATTTGCTTTTCCGTACTTACTTGCTTCCTGCCAAGCCTTCTTCGCCCACTGTCCTGTTACAATGTAATCAGCAACTTTGTTTTTCATAAGGTTCATAGGGATCATTGCGAACTGCTGCGATGCGCCGCCCTGCAGGAACAATACCTTGTAGTTGTCCGGTATGTTCATCAAATCGCGTAAATCCTTCTCGGCAGTTTTGATGATGTCATCATAAGCCTTGGAACGATGGCTCATCTCCATAACGGACATGCCGGTTCCCTGATAGTCCAACATCTCATCTGCTGCTTCCTGCAATACTTCTTCCGGCAATACAGCCGGTCCTGCTGAAAAATTATAAACTCTGCTCATCTTTCTCCTCTTTCTGCATACGCATATTATTTAGAAGTTTTTGTCGCGCATACAACACAAAAACCCATTCAATCAGGAACATGCTCCCGATAAAACACTATTTATTTTCCTGCTCCTGCAAATCTTTTGCATCAAAGCAGTCTTCCAGATCTTTACCCGGTGCGATCATTGGGAATACCTTGTCATCACTCTCGATCAGACATTCCACAACAACCGGACCCTCCCAAGCAAGTGCCTGCTGCAATACAGACTCTGCCTCCTCTTTCGAGGTGATCCGAAATGCTTTTACACCAAGTGCCTCTGATACTTTACAGTAATCCACCTGGTCATTTAATACCGTATTTGAATATCTCTTTCCATAGAACAAGGTCTGCCACTGACGCACCATACCAAGTACCTGGTTGTTAAAGATGATCTCTACGATCGGTATGTTATAACGGCTCGCTGTCGCCAACTCATTCATGTTCATGCGGAAGCAGCCGTCTCCTGCGATGTTGATGACGGTTTTATCCGGACAGCCTACCTTTGCTCCCAAAGAAGCACCAAGTCCATATCCCATTGTTCCAAGACCACCGGAGGTGATCAGTCGGCGGGACTTTGGATACTTGTAATACTGTGCTGCCCACATCTGATGCTGTCCTACCTCTGTACAGATGATAGCATCTCCGCCTGTAAGTTTATCCAAACATTCCATGATGTATGGACCTGTCAACGACTCATGATCGTATGTCATTGGTAACGCATCCTTGCGCGCCATGACTTTATCCATCCACTCTTTATGATACATCTGCTCCAGACGCTCATTAAAGTGCTGTAAGATCACTTTGACATCGCCGATAATACTCATATCCACCATGACATTTTTGTTGATCTCTGTCTCATCGACATCCAACTGAATGATCGTTGCATGACTGGCAAAATTCTTTGCGTTTGCAGCCACTCGATCCGAGAAACGAGAACCAACGACGATCAAAGCATCACACTCTGCAACGCTTAAATTGGCTGTCTTCGTTCCATGCATACCAAGCATACCTACATAGTAAGGCTCTGTGCCCGGAAATGCACCTTTTCCCATCAAAGTATCGGTAACCGGAGCGTCCACTAATTTTACAAATTGGGCAAGTTCTTCATCTGCTCCTGAAATCACGGCACCACCGCCTACAAAGATCATTGGCTTCTTTGCATCACGCAACACCTTGATCGCACGGTCAATGGCACTGTCATCGATCGAATCCGTCTTTGGCTCGATCTTTGCCGGTACGACCGGCTGATACTCTGTCGAATCACTTGTCGCATTTTTGGCAATGTCTACAAGAACCGGACCCGGACGACCTGTCTGAGCGATAGAAAATGCCCGACGCAGTGTATCTGCAAGGTCTGTTACATCTTTAACCAAAAAGCTGTATTTTGTGATCGGCATCGTCACGCCTGCAATATCGATCTCCTGAAACGAATCTTTTCCAAGCAATGCCTTTCCTACATTACAAGTGATCGCTACCAATGGAACCGAATCCATATAAGCGGTTGCGATTCCTGTGACGAGATTGGTCGCACCCGGACCACTGGTTGCCATACAGACACCCACTTTTCCGGTTGCTCTCGCATAGCCGTCTGCCGCATGAGATGCTCCCTGTTCATGAG
>JALEPA010000245.1 GCA_022766515.1 Lachnospiraceae bacterium
GTAGACAGTGCTTTATTAACAATATTAATCTGCTTTGTAACACTAGAACCTTTACCAGTTACGCTGCTAGCAACTTTATTAACACTTAATTTCTTTGCAGTCATTTCGTCAATAGTAAAAGTGATCTGCTGTGAAGAATTAGCACCAACCTGAAGTACTCTGCTCTGGAAGCTACCATTTAACAGCTTCATTGTGTTAAACTCAGTCTGTGAAGCAATACGGTCAATTTCTGATGCTAATGCTGTAAGCTCTTCCTTGATTGCAGTACGATCAGCAGTTACATAAGTATCGTTGGAAGCCTGAACTGTAAGCTCACGCATTCTCTGTAATACAGAGTGAACCTCGTTCAATGCACCCTCTGCTGTCTGGATCAAAGATGTACCATCTTCTGCATTTGTAGAAGCCTGGTTCAAACCACGAATCTGACCACGCATCTTCTCAGAAATAGAAAGTCCTGCTGCATCATCTGCTGCACGATTTACTCTGTAACCAGAAGATAACTTCTCTGTGTTCTTAGAAAGGTTTGTGTTTGTGATTCCTAACTGTCTGTTTGCGTTCAACGCTGTCATGTTGTGTTGTACTATCATAATAATTCCTCCTTGAATATACGGTAGCATCCTTGCCACCGGTACTAATGAATAGTTGTTCTCTTCCTTTCCGATATCCGTACATATCATCTGGAAGATGATAGGTATTTGTTTTACCTGTTATATATATCGGACTATTTGGGGATGACTTAACCCCTTTTTTATTTTTTTTATAAAAAAATATATAAAAACTAATTTCCGATTGTTTCTAAAAATCTGTAAGTCAGTTTTTTTCTTTATTTTGCAATATCACGAGCAATAATGTTATCCACTAGCGGGTAAAGCTCCTTTGCAGCGTTTATCAAATTTCGATAAAAAGCCAGCGTGTTTTGATAAAGATTACGCTCATATTCATCCTTCTCAGCTCTACCTGCCACTCGAAACACATCCGTCAGATAATTACACGATTCTTTCATTGTGTACATATCTAACAAAAAATACACCATTTTATCTTCCATTTTCTCATTTTCACGCTTCATTTTTTTTATATATTTCAGCATTTGTCCATCCTCAGCGTGAGAGGATAATAGCTTAAGCAACTTGTCACATGCTGATTTTGCCTGCTCTGCACTTTTCTGAACAGCTACAATATCCTGCGGAAAACGCAACAACTCTGCACTCAGCTGGTCATATTCTTTCGGTGTAAACATTGGCATTTCAGCCTGCAATATTTCTGACATACAAACGCGTTGTGTACAATGTTGATCCAACACCTGTCGTAATGTCATAATCTCCGCGCCTTCAATCTTTGCACCCCCCTCTGTCGCATCAATCACTCTAATCCGATCTTTCACATCACGAATAGAATCCTGAAACCAATCCCGATACATAATCCAGTCATGGCGTGATTTCACTGATGAGCCATCTATTCCCTCGATCCATTGCTGCCCCTCTGCCTCATTCATGATAGAGGACACTTCGCCTCCAGCATGGGTAACACCCCCGGAATATGCCAAATCCTGCCCCATCAGCACAATCATATTCGTCTTTAATGCTACTGCAATAGCGAAAGCCGCCGTAGCAACCGACCCTCCCGGATTATATTTCGGAAATACCTTTTCATATTTTGTCACCAGTTGTTCCAAAAATCCGTCTGTATTAAACCATATTTTTATTCCCTGATGAAATTCCATGATACGGTAATTACTTGTCAACGCACAAAACATTGGAACATCTTTTACAACTGGATTGCTAATGTAGTCTGTTGGTTTTTTTGCATCAAGCGTTGCCATTGCATCCGGCACAATATTATGCTTAATCAAATGTCTCACTGCCGTATCTGTTGCAATAATAAATGATCTTCCTTTCGCTTCCTTCAAAAGTTCAATATTCTTATCTAATGAAGGTCCTGCCGATACAATAATCACCGGTACCCCCTCAGGAATTTTTCCGACATATCCAGTAATAGAACGCCCTGTTTGCAAATACTTCAAATTATTTAAAATATTTTCCACATTTTCTTTTGAAAAATAATAATTAGTATCTACATTAACCTGTACCATATCTTGGCTATGGCGTACTTTTTTCAAAAACACCAAATATTCTTCCTGAAAAAGAACTTCATATCCTGTATGATATCCATACATCTGAACCCCAAAGTTGGCCCAATCAAGAACTTGGTCTAGTCCATCTTCTATATAATCTCCGTTAACCTCATTAACATATAGCAACACCCGTCGATCACTTAATATCGTTGTCAAATCAATATGTTCCATTACCCATTCAAACACTTGGAAGCTTGGCTCATACAGTACAAGTGTTGCATCCTGCTGCATTCTTGCTAAAAGCTCCTCCACAAACACTCCGTTTCCCAAACCAAACATAATCATGACCGATTCAATATTACCAAACTCATACTGATCTGCCCATTTCACCGCTTCTTTCTGTGAATAATACGGACTATTGAGTCTTGCTTTCCCTGTTTCCGTTGCAACTGTCATCACCAAATGACCATCCCTGGATTCTTTCGCTTCAATAGACAACACAATCTTTGTATAGTCACCCTTTTCCCTTACCTGTTGGTATCGCTGCAACCCTTTTGCCTGATTCCCGGCTAATGCCTCCAAATTTTTCTCATATATCGTCACTATCGTCGTCCTCCTGTGTATTATTTCTTTTGATCCATAAAATAGGTCTGCCAGGCATGATGTTGATCCGGCATGTTTTGATAATAGGACACCGCCGTCCTGCTGCTCTGTCGAGACTTCTTGATCTCCTGTCGTTCCTTCACAAGATATTGCTCAAAACGAGTTTTGTTTTTGCGTTCCTGCCCCTCAATCTGCACACCGATATCGGTAATCTCACGGATCATCCCCTGCATTTCTACAATATCCTTGACATAGCGCTGTTTGTCCGCTTCTAGTCCTGCTGATATTTTTTGAAATATGCTGGTAAAGCCATTATCTAATGTTGTGATCTGCTGCAGCAATTCATCCTTTTCCCCTAATAGTTGCTCAAACCGCTCCATGTCCATGCGTTCCTGTCGCAGCAACTGATCCTGCTCTTTCGTATAAGCAAGCAGCTGCGCCATGATCCCGTGCTTCTTCTTCAGCGACTCTTTCATCGCAGATATATATACACCTGTGTTTTCCATATGTGCCTTTTCTCCAATTCCTTTCCGTAATACAACGAACATCGTTATCATCGGTGGTCTCCACTCGTATGATAACGATGTCATTATTATTTCTGCCTTACAAAGCATTAGGTCGCATTATTTAATTTCATAACCTCTTTCCAGGTATCCCGCATGGTACGAATATGTCGAAGAGTTTCTTCCATAATCTCTTTATCTTTCTTCATATTTGCTTCCACCAAGCGTCTGTAAATATAATCGTATACTTTGTCAAACTCCTGTGCCACCGGATATTTGAAATCCAATGTTGCACGAAATTCCACAATAATATTTTGCACTTTGATGATATTATTATGTGCCTTTTCAATATTGCCTTCCTCGATTCCCTCAATCGCAATATTGGAAAACTTAATTGCACCATCAAATAACATCAATGTCAGCTTCGCAGGAGATGCTGTCTGTATTGCATTTCTCTGATACTGCATCGCTGCCTTATTGAATGTTGCCATCTGTTTCTACCTCCGCATATCTTCTATCAGACACTTACTGTCCCAGGTAACTGGACAGAGAGGACTGTTGCGATTGCAAGTTTGCCAACGCCTTCTCCATCGCTGTAAACTGACTGTAATATCGATCCTCAATGTCTTTTAGTTTCGTCTCCCACTCTTTAATATCTTTCTTATACTGTGAGATCTGCTTGTTCATTTCTACATCATTGTAGAAGGTCATCGCACTGCTAAGGGATGTTTTCTTCATCTTATCTGTCAAAGAACTATACAATTTTGTTGTAATTCCCGACAAAACTTCTGCTACCGTATCCGGATCTTCCTGCAACATATTCATCAGCGTATTTGTAGAGTCTGCATATTCCGAATCATCCTCGTCACCCTTAATATGCAGCAATCCATATTCCTTGTAATCAGAGCTCGTCGTAATACCAAGGTTTGCCAAAGAATAAGTCTTTCCATTCGATGCCGTTACGGTCATTCCGGCAATGCTGCGCATTGTCATACGAAGGTCTCCCAGAGTAGAGTCTCTACGAAGCAGAGAATCTTTGATCTTGGTGTTCCACTTCTCCACTTCATCGTCTGACATCTCGTCTTTCTGATCATCTGTCAGCACATCATAATCTCTGGCAGAACTTGCATTATACAATGTATTCATTTCCGTAAGTACGGAATTATACTCGCTCAACATTTCTTTAATGCTGTCATACACCGCCTCTGTATCGTCCCCGACTGTAATCGATACATCACCATTCGTTACGGCAGTCAGGTTCAATGTCAACCCATTGACGGTCAATGTAGAATCTTTACTTGTCAATGTTGCGCCATTGACAACGACCTCTGAATCCACACCGGCAATGACAACCATTCCATTTGCTGACTCACTTTCTGACACTGCTGTTCCGTCCACCGTATTCAATCCCAGTTTTTGCAACTGGTCAGAATCTCCTGTCACCTCTGTAACACCATTCGCAACCGTTGCCGCACGGTATGCATTGGTAGCATCCGCAATACCCTGATCTCTGCCTGCCTTAGGTGCGATCGTGATACCGGCATCTGCGTCGCTAAAACCATTTTCCACCGCATCTTTAATCTTATTCTGATACTCATCTTCTGCAATCTTTTTGCTTGTATTGGTGTCTGCAAGTTTCTTTGCTACCGCTACCATGTCAGACTCCACAAAGGTATCATCCATCTGACCCGCTTCTTCGATAGCAGCTTTTCCGGCATCTGTAATTTTTTCATTGCCATCTGCATCTGTCGTGATATATTCGCTTAAATATTCGTTTTTGACTTGATTGGTATAAAATTCTGTCACTGCTGAAGTAGCATTTTCCTCTACCATCTCCTGCAAAGAAGTGATCGCACTCTCGACTTCTTTATCTGTGCCATTCTGCATAGTATTCAGCAGATCTCTGACCGTTTTCTTCTGGCTATCAGACAATCCATCATAGCCAACTGCGTTCTTAAGATCAGATACTGCTGTCTGCATCGCACTGCTGGTTGTTGCATAATTGATCGTAAATCCCTGATCAGCACCACTGTCCTTGGCACCGATAAAGAAACGCCCCTGCGTAGCATCAAAAGAAGCACTTAAACCGGCTTTCTTCAAAGACTGTACAAACTCGTTCACCGTTGTATTCTCGTCGATCACCAGAGATACGGTCTTATCACCTGTTTTGACTTGAATCTGACCGCCGTTACTGACATCCATGCCGATTTCTGACAATTTTGTTCCTGAAGATACGGATTTCGTTACTGCATTACCATCCTCATCCGTCGTTGTATATTGTGGCACCTTACCGCCTGTCACATACTGTGAAGCTGCCACCTGCTTCACATTGACCGTATATTTACCCTTTGCTGCATCCGTACCGGCTGTAGCTGTCAACTTAGAGCTGTCTGATGAAGTTGCCTTCTTGGTAGCATATCCGGTAGAGAAACGCATCTTGCTCAAACTTCCCTTGTAAAGATTCAAAATCTTCGTATTTAAGCCTGACCAGATTTCCTGTTTCCACTCCAGTTTCTGCTTCTTACTCTCAACTTTATGTTTCTTCGCCTTGTGCGTCTCCATCATTGCATTTACGATGGATTCTGTATCCAAACCGGATGTCAATCCCGTCATTCTCAGTGCCATACTAATTCCTCCATTCACATCGCCGTCCGCCATCCAAAAAACAGCCACAGCTTGTATCCACTTTCTTTCCTATTATCAATGACTATCGCTTTTCATCTACGATCAATCCCGCTAATTCCCACATTTTCTGTAACATCTCCAAAGATTCCTCCGGAGGGACCTCACGGATCAACTCATCACTCGACTTATCATAAACCTTGATCGATACACGCTTCGTGATCTCATCATAGGAATACTCACAACGCGTGCTGGTCATCTTGTGATTTGCACTCGTCACTGCAGACTCGATCGAACTCATTGCCGGATCTTTGGTATCAAATACACCATCGGGATCCTGCTGTGATACCTGTGTGTTCTGCACCGGATCAGCCGCACCATTCGTGTCGAGCACCGATTTCTGTGGCTCAACTGTCTTAACCGAAGCCGTTGATGTACTCTTATATGCTACATCAGACTTACCGGTATCCTGCGTATTCGTAACATTTCTCATTGCCTCAATTTCCATTGTTTCCACCTCCATGTGTACTGCGTTGTCATGTATCTGCCTGTTTCACATCCTGTGTCAGCATCCTCTACATTTTCTAATTTCTATATCGGCTAACCTCGTGAATTTATTTACTTTTCTTTGGAAAATAATCCTTTCAAAGCATCCACATCCACTTTTTCTCCCGCCTTTTTGTTTTCGTCCTGTATCTGCACATAAAGTTCTTTTCGATAGATCGGTACAGATTTCGGAGCTTTCACGCCAATTTTTATCTGATCTCCCTTGATCTCCAATACGGTGATCTCAATGTCATTTCCAATCATTATGGACTCATTTACTTTTCTTGCTAATGCCAGCATAATTTATCTTCTCTCTCCTTTCCCTCTCTAATCCTGCGGAATCAAATAATGCTTCACTTCATAGTCCGCATTTTCCGCTACGATCTGCACCCCTTTACAAGTAGAGGCATTAATGATCAATGGTGCTTTTTTATTGACAGAGGTTTTCTTCACATCTGCCGGAGCAGTCACCATCAGAAGGAGAACCAGCTCCTCCGGCTCCCATGCGCCAATGCTCTCCAACAATGCATCCTCAACAACCGGATCATAGTCCGCATCAATCTTCTGCGGATTGACTACCGGAAACGCCAGATCCTTTTCTGTCACACATTGCAGCCAAGAGAAAAAGGACTCCTCTCCACTATCAACATCATAGAGAATGGTGAAATCTTTATACTCTTCAAAACCAAACAGCCCATTCTCGAAGTGAATGATCTTGTCATCACTAATTTCTACTTCTCCAAAGTATCTTGTATCTACTTTCATATCTACCTCATTTCCGAGTGGCATCGTCCCACTCCATTTCTGTATTTACAGACTAGAGGACCAATGATACCTTGGTCCTCCGATCATACCTTCTAAATATAATTTAATAATGAGTTGCCTAATATCTTCGATGTCGCAGACAGGGATGCCTGATAAAGGTTATCCGCCTGCGTCAAGTTAATGATCGCATCCGCGATATCCACATCTTCGTTATTGGATAACTTTTCTTCCGTATCCGTCTGCTCATCCAGCAAGCGGTCGTATGTCTTTTGCATACGATTGTATTTGGCACCAAGCTCTGCTGTCGCCACATTCAGAGTTGCCTGCGTCTTGGACACCATCGTAAGCCCTTTACCGAACGCCTCGTTCATGACGCTGACACGAAGCTCTTTCTCATCATTCAAAGAACTTTTCAGCACATTTAATGCTGCGATCTCATTCTTGTCATTGGAATTTGCGATCTTCTTTTCTACATCTGAGATACGATTTTCTACATCTGTAACATCATCGATCGTACGCGCAATGTAATCCAAGCAACGATAAATCTCCGTATCAAATGCATCTTTTGCCTGTGTGTTGACACCGATCGTCTGACTGAAATTGACCTCGTAATTCATCTTCTGATCACTTGGGTCAGCATAATTGATCGTCTTCATCGACACGGTATCATACTTAGTACACTCAAAATACATCTCCGGACGGATATCGCTCTTTTCAAACGATTTCTTCGTATAGTCTACCGATAATGATGCATCTTTCGCCTGTATGTCTCCATACAGATCCTTACTCAATACGATCTCTCCTGCATCGTAAATATAGATTGCCTTGTAGTCCGTGCCATTCTGCGCATTATACTTGTCAATATCATACGCATAAGCATCCTCTTTGGACAGAATCACAACATTGCCTTCTGCCACAGAGAAAGTCTCCTTCTGTGCTGCTCCGTTGGCATCCTTATAGCTCATCACCATTTCAAATGCGGTATTTCCACCGGTGATCGCATCCTTGGAGCAATTATCATAGGATAGCTGCATACGATATGCGGTATTCACGGTTGCCGTCTGCTTTGCATAATCTTCACCATCTGTGATCGTATCATCATACGCGATGTTGGACTCAACATTACGGATCGTATCAATATCGGTACTCTTAAAATTTTCCTTGATCTGATATTCCAGCGATTCTGTCTGATTTGGGAATAACAGAGAAGTATCTGTACGATATCCGGTAAACAGATATCTTCCGGCGTAGTCTGCGTTTGCATTATCCTCAAAGATCGCCGTCGCATACTGCTGTAACTGTGTCAGGATCGCCGTACGCTCCTTTGCTTCCGGATAACTGTTGGCGCCCTGGCTAAGCTTGCCTTCCATATCTGTCAAAATAGAGTTTGCCTTTTCCATCGCACTCTCGGTGGTATCCATCCACTCCATTGCATCCTGTACATTTTTCTCTGCATACTGCTTCAACTGTGCATAGGTTGTACGAAACTTCAAAGATCTGGATGCAACTGTAGGGTCATCAGATGGGCGTTGAATTTTCTTC
>JALEPA010000248.1 GCA_022766515.1 Lachnospiraceae bacterium
ATGAGTTGCTGGCAACGGCAATGGATGAACTGGATATCTCATTATAAAATGAACAGGAGGGAGGAGCGTAGTCGTGGAGTTTCAACATGTTTCGGTGTTGTTGCAGGAAGTGATCGATGGACTTGCGATCAAGCCGGACGGTATCTATGTAGACGGAACTCTGGGTGGTGCCGGACATGCAAGTGTTGTGTGCAGTAAACTCGGAGAAAAAGGTAGATTTATCGGGATCGATCAGGATGCAGATGCGATTGCAGCCAGCAGAGAACGACTACAGCCTTTTGGGGATAAAGTAACAATTGTTAGAAGTAATTATGAACAAATGAAGCAGGTACTGTCAGATCTTGGAATTTCCGGTGTAGATGGCATTACACTGGATCTTGGTGTTTCCTCTTTTCAATTGGACACATCAGAGAGAGGTTTTTCGTACCGCTTCGATGCTCCGCTAGACATGAGAATGGATGACAGACAGGAGCTGTCAGCCTATCAGGTTGTCAATGAATATACGGAGATGGAATTATATCGTCTGATACAGCGATATGGAGAAGATAAGTTTGCAAAGAACATTGCAAAACACATTGTAGCAGAGAGGCAAAAGGAGCCGATCAGTACGACAGGACGCTTGTCGGAGATCATTAGTCAGTCTATTCCGATGAAGGTACGGAAACAGGGCGGACATCCGGCGAAGAAGACATTTCAGGCAATCCGTATTGAGGTCAACCGGGAGCTGAATGTGCTGCAGGACACTTTAGATGACATGATCGACCTTTTGAATCCGGGAGGAAGATTATGCATCATAACATTCCACTCATTGGAAGATCGCATCGTGAAACAGGCATTTCGTACAGCGCAGAATCCGTGTACCTGTCCACCTGATTTTCCGGTATGTGTATGTGGAAAAACACCGAAAGGTCATATGGTAGGAAGAAAACCGATCCTGCCGTCTGAAGAAGAAATGGAAAAAAATCCCCGTTCCAAAAGTGCAAAACTTCGTATTTTTGAGCGGGCATAAGGAGAAAAATTAGGAGAAGAATGAAAAAAAGGAGGCCTTAATTTATGGCAGATTATAGGAACTATCGTACGACAAGTCATCGTTCGTATGCAGCAAACTATAGCAGAACCAATCATTATCGGCAGACCGCGTCAAGAGCAGGACAGGTCGAGAGAAACAGAAGCGCATATATTGAGGGAAATACAGCGCGTCAGTTGGCAGCAGAGCCAAGACGAAGAGTTGAAGAAAGACCGGAGCGGCAGGTTCATCGCAGACCAAAACAAGAGCCGATCCAGATGCCGGAGATCCACAAGGCATCGGTGTTCTTTTTGATGCTTGCGGTTGCAGCGGTTTGCACGATCTGTGTATTGTATGTCAGCGCAGAAAACAGCGTACAGAAACAGAAAGATACCATTGTACAGATGCAGTCCAATATTGCGGACATGAAGGAAAGCAACAAGACGGATTACCAAAATATATTGGATTCCGTTGATCTGTCAGAAGTATATCGTAAGGCAACAGAGGATTTGGGAATGGTGCATGCGAAGAAAAAACAGATCTATACTTATGAAGATAAGGAAAGTGATATGGTAAAGCAGTATGGGGAGATCCCGGACGCTAATTAAGAATGGATGAAAATGCGGTATTGCAATGCAACATTGCGATACTGCATTTGCTGAAATTAGGGAAATGCAGATCCCGAATCACTGCGATCATAATGTGGAATATGGAGGAAATCATGGAGGCAAAAAAGAGAAGAAGACGAAAGAAGCGTATTAGCACCCGCGCAATGAATATTCGTATTTTGATTGCGTTTGGTGCTATTCTTTTATTGTTTGTTGTCTATGTCGGCAGAATTGTGTGGCTTGACCGCAAAAAAGGCAATGAATATGAAAAAAAGGTTTTGTCACAGCAGAGTTATGTCAGCAACACGATCGCTTATCGCAGGGGCGATATTGTGGATCGCAATGGCAACAAGCTGGCAACGAGCAAAAAAGTATATAACCTCGTGTTGGATCCACAGTTATTGTTGTCCAATCAAAAATATTATCAGCCGACAATCGATGCTTTGGCGAAGGCAGTCGGAGTCAAAGAAGACGAAGTCAAAGAAGTGACGGACAAGTATCCGGAATCGCATTATCGAAAAATAGATGCATACAAGGCACTTAGTTCTGATGTCGTGGAATCGTTTCAAGCTTTGGCAAAAAAAGATAAAAATATCAAGGGTGTCTTTTTTGAAGAGGAATATATCAGACAGTATCCATATTCGACGGTAGCCAGCAATGTGATCGGATTTTGCTCTTCGGATAATGTAGGTATCTGGGGCATAGAAAACCAGTACAATAGCAGTTTGTCCGGTACGGTCGGCAAAAAATACGGTTATTACGATTCTAACCTGGATCTGGTAGAAAAGGTCGTTGAGCCGCAAAACGGAAAACAGATCGTGTCGACGATCGATGTCAATGTGCAGGGCGTTTTGGAACAGCATATGCAGACTTTCCAAAAGGAAACAGGCTCCAAAAACATGGGATGCATTATTATGAATCCGCAAAATGGTGAGATCTATGCGATGGCATCATCACCGGGTTATGATCTGAACGATCCGAATAATCTGGACGCTGTCTATACGAAGCAGGAACAGAAGTCTTTAACTGATAAACAAAAAATGAAGGCGTTAAATGAGATCTGGAGAAATTACTGTATCAGTGATTCTTACGAACCGGGATCTACCTTCAAGCCGATCACAGTGGCGGCATGTCTGGATGAAGGTGTGACGGATCCTGATCAGACTTATGTCTGTG
>JALEPA010000249.1 GCA_022766515.1 Lachnospiraceae bacterium
GAGCCCTTACTTCCGAAAAAGTTCACAGTGGTGCATGGGATACCTAAAAAGGGAGGTCATTGCTCTTTTTATTTGCAAACCTCCAATAAATCAAGGTTTAGAACAATAAAAACAGGTGGTTTTTGACGCTACCAATATAAATAAAGGGGGTTATTTATGAACATGAAAAACAAGTTATGGGCAATATTAGGTGCATTGATAGTGGCGGCAATGGTCATAGGAATATCCGCAGCACAAAAACAAAACAGCAAAAAGACAAATCCTAATATAGCTTCATCACAGCAAATGTCGGAAGAAAATATAGCTTCCATGCAATCGGTGAAAGTGGTTTCAGGTAACTCAGAGGAGACATCGGATAAAGTAGTAACTTTGATGACCAACCTGCAGTATCCGGACTATTCTTCAGGAATTCAAAAAGGATATTTAGGGGATTTGTTGGAGAAGAAACTGGGTGTTGCAGTGAGATGGGGATTTGATGGAATGTTAGAATATGTGGATTACAAGCCGGATATGTGGTTGTGGAGAGGTGGCAATGACTGTTATACAAACATAAAAAAAGGAACGCTTGTGAATCTGGAAGAGGAGATAGACAGCCATCCCGAAGTATATCGCAAATACCGAAAGGTCATTAAATATATTAAGAAAAAGACATATAAACGCACAGGAAAGAAAGGAATTTACACATTCCCAATGGAGTTGAGTGATTTTGATAATATTCATCACAGAAATGGAGATATCATTCCTTATAGTGTGAGCATTATGGCAGATTCCGATCATATTAAGGAATCGTTGGCACTATTGACATATGCAGCTTCGGATGAGGGAATCATGAATTTTGTGTATGGTCCGGAAAATGAAAATTGGAAAAATCAAAAGGGAAAGTATGTGGTTATGATGGATGACTGGGCACATGCTGATTGGTCGGAAGATGGAAAGTCGTACTGGTATTCTGAAGCAAATGAGGAAGGAACGGATGATTATTTTGGAAAACCAGTAATAGCATTAGTTGGAAATCCGGATTTGGCAGCCAATTTGGTGAAAAAAACAAACAAAGGAAAGTGATGGTACAAAATGATTTATCAAGTGATGGTAAATGACCTATTGTGGGAAGATGATCTTTGGAAAAAATTTTGCAAATATGCGAAAAAACATTGTAAAGGACTTATGTTTCCTGAAAAGGGAATTGTAGAAATCAATGATACCGCACCAAAGGAACTATCCTATGAAAAGAATATTATTGTGAAAAACATTTTATCAGAATTTTTAGATAAGAAGATGCCGTTAAAGCCATATGTTCCTAGGGAGGATAGTAACGCTAGTTTGCCGATAGAAACAGATGTATTGGCAGATACCTATTTATTCCTTAGTCTAAAACTAGCAATACTACAAGCAGATGCACATTGTGCATCTGCTCTTGACCAATATTTTTTGGATATCATTTTAAATTATCATAAAGAGTATTGGCATTTTTACGATTTTGATGAGGAAGTGTCAAGTTTGCTACAAATTTCAGGGATACCTTACCGGGAAATACCGATTAATCAAATATGCGAGTTGATCTGCACCACAATTGATGCAGATCAATATATAACGGTACATTTGGATGAGTATTATATACCGAGAAAAGAGTCCTATATGAACATGCATTTGGTGCGTGAAAATCTTATATATGGATATGACGATGAAAAACGCATGTTTCAAATTTTTGGCTTTGGAAAACGGGAACAGACGGAAGCATTTGAAATTGACTATGATGATCTGTTGCTATCATTTGAAAAAGGGCGCATGTTTTACTTTGCAGGAGCTGGGTATTTAAAATTGGATGGATGTTATCCGGTCACTTTTATTGACAAACCATCGAATGAACCGTTTGATTTAACGGAAGACTATTTCTTGACAAAGATCAGAAATTTTGTATGCCCTAAAGAGCCAAGAAAAACGACATATGACATTCAAATATATGGATCGGATGTCTATGAATGGATGCTTGAAGAATTGGAAGGAAAGACGGATAGGGAAACCATTGATTACCGGACTTTTCATTTGCTTCATGAACATAAGAAAAACATCTACCGGTGTATGAAAAAACTAAAGGAGAGCGGTACATACATTGATGAAACTATTTTGGAGGAATACAAGGAAGTGGTTCGAGGCTTTCAGATGCTTAGAATTTTGTATATGAAAGAAGCCGGTATGACAGAGCGGTTGATACGGACTAAAAAAGTGTACAAGCTGGGAGAAGGACGAGAAAAAATATGCCGTATGTTTCAACAGCTGTCGGAGAAAGAACTGGCGGTGTTGAAAAAGTTACTGGACAAATAAAGAAGGCA
>JALEPA010000261.1 GCA_022766515.1 Lachnospiraceae bacterium
AAAGAAAATAATTTCTGCCCTGATCTTCCAAAGGAGACACAGGCGATTATTTATCTTTGTTTCCCAAACAACCCAACCGGAACAACGATCAAGAAAGCGCAGTTGCAGGAATGGGTTGATTATGCCTTAAAAGTAGGTGCGGTCATCATTTATGATGCAGCTTATGAAGCATACATTTCCACACCGGATGTACCACACAGCATTTATGAGTGCGAGGGTGCTAAAGGATGTGCGATCGAGTTGCGCAGCTTCTCTAAGAATGCAGGATTTACAGGAACCCGTCTTGGATTTACTGTCATTCCAAAAGAGTTGAAATGCGGAGATGTCTCACTGCATAGTCTTTGGGCGCGTCGTCATGGAACGAAGTTTAATGGTGCGCCATACATTATCCAGGCGGCAGGAGCAGCTGTATACACAGAGGCAGGAAAGAAGCAGACAGGCGAGCAGATCGCTTATTATATGAATAACGCAAAGACAATCCGTGACGGCTTAGTTGGCGCCGGATATAAAGTGTTTGGTGGCGTAGATGCTCCATACATTTGGTTGAAGACACCTGATAAGATGACTTCTTGGGATTTCTTTGATTACCTGTTAGAGGAATTGAATATCGTAGGAACACCGGGATCCGGTTTTGGACCAAGCGGAGAAGGATACTTCCGTCTGACAGCTTTCGGAAGTGCCGAGAACACCAAGAAGGCGATGGAGCGCATCAAAAACGGCAAGGCGTGATCGGTTGCGCACAGTAGAAGGGATATAAGAGTTATATGAAAAAGTTAAAGAGATGGTTTTGTGGGTTATTAGCAGTGAGCCTGTTGTTTGCGGGCGGACATACGATGACAGCATCTGCGGATGCTGTTGTCGACAAAGAAGATACCAGTTTTGACCGCTATATTGCCTTTGGTCAGGATCTAAAGGCGAGCGAGAAGAAGAAGGTATTGCAGTTGTTTGGTATTTCGGAAAGTGATCTGAAGGATTACAAAACGATCGAGATCACCAACCAGGAGGAACACGATTATCTGGGAGATTACATTTCTTCCTCTGTGATCGGTAAGCGTGCGCTTTCTTCTGTTATGGTCGTTAAGACGGAGAAAGGAAGCGGAGTCAAGGTTTCTACGCAAAATATCAGTTATTGTACTTCCGGTATGTATACCAATGCGTTGGTAACAGCAGGCTTGGAAGATGCACAGGTAACGGTTGTAGGACCATTTTCCATTTCCGGAACTTCTGCGCTTGTAGGTGCGATGAAAGCGTATTCCGTCATGACGGGAAAAGAGATTTCTGATAAAACGATGGATACGGCGACCGATGAGCTTGTTACGACAGCGAATCTGGCAAATACTTTGGGAGATACGGAAAAAGCGGAAGAATTGATCGCTGCGGTTAAGGAAAAGGTGTTTTCTGATGGCACGACCAGTTCGACAGATATCAGAGATGCCATTGAGTCATCAGCTCGTTCTTTGGACATTGACCTGTCGAAAGACGATGTAGAGAATCTGGTGGACATGATGGAAAAGGTATCGAAAGAAGATGTAGATGTGGATTCGATCAAAGAGCAGGCGGGCGAGATCTATGACAAGTTGAAAGACAAGGGCATTGATCTGGCAAATGTAGATACCGAGGGATTGGTAGAAAAAGTCGGTGACTTTTTTGCCAATATTTTCCAGGCGATTGCAGACTTCTTCTCCGGATTGTTTGGATAAGAAGATGGGCAGCGCACAGTGAAATAATAAGAACGATAGAAAGGCATGGTAAGAGTATGGCAAATGTGATTTCTGATGAAACATTGGAGTATGTTGGCATATTAGCAAAATTGGAATTGGCAGATGACGAAAAGCAGCGGGCCAAAAAAGACATGGAAGAGATGTTAGACTATATTGACAAGCTGAACGAGTTGGACACCTCAAATGTTGAGCCTATGTCACATGTATTTCCGGTCAATAATGTATTTCGTGAGGATGAAGTCGTAGAGAGAGACGGTCACGAAGAGACATTGGCAAATGCACCGGAGCGCAATGGAAACAGCTTTGTAGTGCCAAAGACCATTGTAGGCGATTAGTGTATATGCAGTACAACAGTAGAAATGGAGGATCAACCATGTCATTGATGAGTTTGACAGCTGTAGAGCTTGGAAAGAAAATAAAAGCAAAAGAAGTAACGGTTGTGCAGGCAGTTCAGGAATCTCTGGATGCCATTGCTCAAAAAGAAGAAAAGGTGCACAGCTTTGTCACAGTGGATCGTGAGGGTGCGCTGAAAAAGGCAGAGGAAGTGCAGAAAAAGATAGATGCCGGGGAATTGACAGGTCCTTTGGCGGGCGTTCCGGTAGCCATCAAAGATAATATGTGTACAGAGGGTCTTTTGACAACTTGCAGTTCTAAGATCTTAGGCAATTTTATTCCAACATTTACGGCAGAGGCAGTGAAAAAACTGGAGCAGGCTGGAGCCGTGATCATCGGAAAAACCAATATGGATGAATTCGCAATGGGAAGTACGACAGAGACTTCTGCATTTGGCGTGACTAAGAACCCTTGGAATACGGAGCATGTACCGGGTGGATCGTCCGGTGGTTCCTGTGCCGCAGTTGCAGCAGAGGAATGTTCCTATGCGTTGGGATCCGATACAGGTGGATCGATCCGTCAGCCTAGTTCTTTCTGTGGCGTGACAGGAATCAAGCCTACTTACGGTACGGTATCTCGTTATGGATTGATCGCTTATGGATCTTCCTTGGATCAGATCGGTCCGGTGGCAAAAGATGTCACAGACTGTGCAACGATCTTAGAGACGATTTCCGCACATGATCCAAAAGACTCTACATCCGTAGAGCGTCAGGATACGGATTTCACATCTGCGTTGGTAGACGATGTGAAGGGAATGAAGATCGGTATTCCAAAAGATTACTTTGGCGCGGGACTGGATCCGGAAGTCAAAGAGGCAGTATTACAGGCTGCGAAAGAGTTGGAGAAAAAAGGCGCGATCGTAGAAGAGTTTGATCTGAGCCTGGTAGAATATGCAATTCCTGCTTATTATGTTATCGCTTGTGCAGAGGCAAGTTCTAACCTTGCACGATTTGATGGTGTCAAGTATGGTTACCGTACCAGCGAGTATGACGGATTGCATCAGATGTATAAGAAATCTCGTTCCGAGGGATTTGGCGCAGAAGTAAAACGCCGTATTATGCTTGGTTCGTTCGTGTTAAGTTCGGGTTATTATGATGCCTACTACTTGAAGGCACTTCGTACGAAAGCGTTGATCAAGAAAGCATTTGATGAAGCATTTGCCAAGTATGATCTGATCTTAGGACCGGCTGCTCCAACAACAGCTCCGGCACTGGGAGAGAGCTTAAGTGACCCATTGAAAATGTACTTGGGCGATATTTATACGATTTCCGTCAATCTGGCAGGTCTTCCGGGTATTAGCGTACCATGTGGCAAAGACAGCAAGGGGCTGCCGATCGGACTGCAGTTGATCGGTGACTGCTTCCAGGAGAAAAAGCTCATTCGTGCCGCCTATGCTTACGAGCAGACGAGAGAATATGAGCATTGCCAGAATTTGTAAAAAGCAGCTATCACAAAAGTATTTGCAAGGTGAAGGCTTCTTTGCAAAGTGAGAAGGAGGAGAGCCATGAAACAGTTTGAGACAGTCATCGGATTAGAGGTACATGTGGAGCTTGCGACCAAGACCAAGATTTTTTGCTCTTGTTCCACTGCATTTGGTGGAGCACCCAACTCTCATACCTGTCCGGTGTGTACCGGAATGCCTGGTTCATTGCCGGTGTTAAATAAAAAAGTTGTAGAATATGCGGTTGCCGTAGGTTTGGCGACCAACTGTACGATCACGCAGAATTGCAAATTTGACCGTAAAAACTATTTTTATCCGGATAACCCACAGAATTACCAGATCTCACAGCTTTATCTGCCAATCTGCAGAAACGGTGCAGTAGAGATCGAGACGCCGGATGGTGGTAAGAAGACGGTCGGTATTCATGAGATCCATATGGAAGAGGATGCAGGAAAGCTTGTTCACGATGATTGGGGTGAAAATTCTTTAGTAGATTTTAACCGTTCCGGAGTTCCATTGATCGAAATCGTATCAGAGCCGGATATGCGTTCTGCCGATGAAGTTATTGCTTATTTGGAAAAACTGCGCATGACGATCCAGTATCTGGGAGCTTCTGATTGTAAGCTGCAGGAAGGATCGATGAGAGCAGATGTCAATATTTCCGTGCGCGAGGTTGGCGCAAAAGAGTTTGGTACTCGTACTGAAATGAAAAACTTAAACTCTTTCAAGGCGATCGCCAGAGCGATCGAAGCGGAGACGGAGCGTCAGATCGATCTGATCGAGGCCGGTAAAGAGGTCGTTCAGGAGACAAGACGCTGGGATGATGCCAAAGAATATTCCTATGCAATGCGTTCCAAAGAGGATGCACAGGATTATCGTTATTTCCCAGAGCCGGATCTGGTACCGATCGTGATCAGCGATGAGTGGATGGAAGAGATCCGTTCTAAACAGCCGGAACTTCGTGATGAGAAGAAGGCTCGTTATATAGAGGAATATCAGCTGCCGGAATATGATGCTAATATTTTGACAGGTAATAAGCATCTTGCAGATCTGTTTGAGCAGACGACAGAGATCTGTCATGCACCAAAGAAGGTTTCTAACTGGCTTATGGGTGAGACGATGCGTCTGATGAAAGAAGCCGATATGGAGGCAGAACAGCTTCATTTTTCACCGGAAAATCTTGCGAAGCTGATCGGTTTGACAGAGCAGAAGGCAATCAACAATTCTGTGGCAAAAGAAGTATTCCAGCATATTTTTGCTGAGGATATTGATCCGGAAGCTTATGTAGAAGAACACGGTTTGAAGACAGTTGCCGATGATGGACAGCTTCGTGGTACGATCGAGAAGATTGTTGCCGACAATCCACAGTCTGTCGAGGATTACCGTGCAGGCAAGAAGAAAGCGATCGGATTTTTGGTAGGCCAGACAATGAAAGCAACACAGGGAAAAGCGGATCCGGGTATGGTCAACCGGATATTAACAGAACTTTTGGAGCAGTAATTGAAGAACTGTAATAAAAAGAAGAATGGAGAAGGTTATGATAGAACAGAGAAGAAGTAAGAGAATACCGATCAAGATGGATCTGGAAGTATCGTCCGTGTTTAAGCAGGACAATGTGCAGGTGACTAATATCAATGCACCGATCGAGATCAAGGACATTTCCAAAAATGGCATTGGTTTTGTGTCAGCGAGCATGCTTCCTATTGGATTTTATTTCAATTCCCGCCTGGAATTTGAAAAGCAGGATTGCTATTTGAACTGCGTCGTGCAGATCATACGACAGGAGCAGTTAGAAAATGGTGAATTCAGTTATGGCTGTGAGTTTGTGGGAATGGCATCGGTATTGGATTACATTTTTGAGGAGATAGAAAAGAGCGTAGAATAATCTACGCTCGTATATCAAATGAAAATCGTTTCATTTCTTCAGTGGCATTGGTTTTGATGCGGGTGTTTAAGAAAGCATCCACAGAAACCGGTGCCTCTTCTTGTTTTTGGACTTGCAAATTGGAGTGATAGCCAAGGCTTGCAAGACTATTTTCCAGTTGCTCCATATTAGTACGAAGTAAATTGACAGAGCTGTCTTCCTGGACATGAAACAGTGCTGAGATCTCATTATGGTTTTGATCCAAGCGGATCTCTACCGTGCCAAGATGCTCCAGATCTAAGTGGAGCAGGACACTGTTTTTATCGGGATTGCTTCTTCTCTGTTGTTTGCTGGTATAGACATACAGTTCGCTGTTGGCAGTCTGGTGAGGCAGTCTGAGAGGAAGCTGTAAGTACGAAAAAGTCTCATTTAACTCTTTCATAAACTGAATATTGCTCTGAATATCCTTTGCCTCTCTGCGAAATCCCTGCGAATCGGAGCCGGATAGCGAATTGCCGATCAGCTGTTCCAGAGAATTCATTTGCCCGGACAATCGCTCAAAGAAATGCGAAGGTTCACCGTCTTTGGCAAGCTGTTCCGGTGTAAGATACCAGCTGCTTTGTAAAGCTTTGGCAAAGATCTGTTCAAAGGCATCGGAACGGAACACTTCTTTTAATATAGAAGAATCTGCAAAGGAGATGACATTTTTTAATACATGTGCCACTTCTTCTGCAGTAGCCTGACCCGAACGGATCTGCTCTACAAGAGAGGAACTGATCGGAAGTTTGCCAAGGAGATCAGCAAGTGATGCACGGGCATCGCTCGTCAAAAATCCATGCAGACGATGATTCACTTGTCCGTCAGCGACGGCAGCGTCGCCTAATTCTGCCAAAAGAGCAGAAAGGGGATGGGCGTTTGCTGTTTCTGTCGTATGCAGTCGGTCCAAGGCACCGTTTAACGATTGATTGACCGTATCCTGCAACGAATGGAAAAATCGTGCGAATCCCTTTTCAGAGGTGTTGGCAGTCGCCTCCTGTGCCGCTTGTTCTTCTGCGGCAGGAACCGTTTCATCGGCAGACTCTACGGCTGCCTGGGCGTCCGTCATAGATTCCTCAATCTCTGTTTGCGAAAATAACGCCTGTAGCTGATCCAGAGACAGCCCGGATTCCGGATCGATCTTTTGCTCCAGCTGCAGGAGATCCTGCAACAAAGCCTCCTCGGTGTAATCTGCCGGAAGAGTGATCGAATGGTCTAATAATCCCTGCTTTAATAAAGTAAGAGTATCACCCAGAGAAATACGGTTATCGGCAAGCTGCTCCTGTAAGGAAGGGGAGAGTTCTAACTGTGAGAGAAGCTCTTTGCAGAGAGCCTGATTTTCTTCTGACAGATCAGATAGTGTCCAGGTAGAGTCAGCCTGTGGCAGATCGGACAATGTGATCTGTAACAGTGTGTTGGCAAATCCGGCTACCGCATCTTTGCCTCCGTTTTCTGCCAGAGACTGTAAGAGTTGTGGCAGATCGTTAGAAAACTGTTCCAACTGTACGGCAATTTGATTCTGTCCCATACGGTAATTACTGAACTGCTCTACATTTTCCGGGGTTACCGGGATGAAGAGGCGGTTCATGAGTGCCAGGGTGTTCATATCGTTTGTCTTCATATCGTAAGCCTGCTGCATAAGCCGTTGGATCGCCTCACGGTTGATCGGCATTACATTATCCATCAAAGCCTTGACTGCTGCCTGATTGTGTTCGCTGGCAGGCAGCCCTGCTTCCTGTAATGCTTTATTGATGATCGTCAGTTCCGTCTCGGTATAACCGCTTACCGGTTCCAGTAAAACGCCCTGTGAAGTAAGGCTGTCAAGACGAAAGGCAGCTGTTTGTCCGATAGATAAATAAGAACTATCGGAGATCTGACCCCGTATCATTGTATTATTTTCCAGCGTGATCGTGATCTCTTTTCCGGAGAGGTCTGAGATCTCGCCACGAATGACATCTCCCAGGCGGAGACTGGTCGCAGGCCTTGCCACGCCGAATTGGCGCTGTGCCTGTACGGAAGGAGACTGGTAGCCACCGGATGCTGCACCGCGTGTAACACCGGCACCGTTTCCGGCAGTATGACCGGATGGTGTGTTTTGACCGCTTCTGCTTCCATTTGTCCGCATAGGGTTGATTCCCATTTTATCCATATAATCCTACATTCCTTTCTGGCCCGCCAACTTTGAGCCGTAGGTATCATCGTTACCATGCAAATACGATTCGCATGAAACGCTCTTTTCGCTTGTGTTATTTTTATATTCTATATTAATATCGGAATCTTTTCAAAAAAATATAGAAAAATGCTTGACATTTAAATAGGGGAGTGCTATCTTACCTTATAGATGTTAGCACTCCACTATAAAGAGTGCTAACAAAAAGACAGAAGGGAGTGATACGGTGGAACTGGATGATAGAAAGCTAAAGATACTTCAAGCGATCATTCGTACCTATTTGGAAACGGGTGAACCGGTAGGATCCAGAACAATATCCAAAGATACGGACCTTCATTTGAGTTCGGCGACGATCCGAAATGAGATGTCGGATTTGGAGGATATGGGATATATCCTGCAGCCGCATACTTCTGCTGGAAGAATTCCTTCTGATAAGGGCTATCGACTGTATGTGGATACGATGTTAGATGACAAGGCACATGAGGTTGCCAATCTGAAGGAGCAGTTGGAGGAAAAGGCTGACAAGATTGATGTACTGTTGAAGCAGGTTGCCAAATATCTTGCCACCAATACCAATTATGCGACGATGGTTTCCGGTCCTCGTTACCAGAGCAAGAAAGTCAAGTTTATTCAGTTGACGCCGGTGGACGACAACAACTTACTTGCCGTGATCGTATTGGATAACAATCATGTGAAAAATCATATGATACCGTTAGAAAGTCCGGTCGATACGGAGCGAGTTGCCAAATTAAATTTTGTGTTGAATACAACATTAAATGGTTTGGATGTCACAGAGATGAATCTGGCACTGATCTCACAGATCAAGGCACAGATGAAAAGTGACAGTGCCGTGATCGATTCGGTGTTGGAAGTGATCGGCAATGAGCTGACCGCAGAAGATGATCCTGAGGTGTACACCAGCGGTGCAACGAATATTTTGAAGTATCCGGAGCTGACAGACAAATCCAGTGCGGCAGAGTTACTCAGAGCATTTGAGGAGAAGCAGGAGATTAATAACTGGCTGGAGATCCCATCCAACACCAGTAGTCCTGCCACAGAGGAATCGCATGATATTCAGGTATACATTGGTGATGAGACGCAGGTGGCATCGATGAAAGATTGTTCGATGGTAACCGCAACTTATCGGATCCATGAAGGTGTATACGGAAAGATCGGAATCGTAGGACCAAAGAGAATGAACTACGACAAGGTCGTTGGAACATTGCAGTCCCTCATGGCGCAGCTGGACGATATTTTTAAGGATAAATAAATAGAGAGGTGGAAATAAGAAGTGGCAGATATGGACACAACAAAGAAGCAGGATGACCTGGAAGAGACCGTAGACGGTCAGGAGGTCGACAATACAGAGGAGTCTTCCGAGAAAGAAAACACGCAGGAGACTGTGGAAAACTCCACAGAAGAAGCTGCAGAAGATTCCAATGAGAAGAAATCTTTTTTTGAAAAGAAAAAAGAGAAAAAAGCGGATCAGATGAAAGAAAAGCTTGCTGAGTTGGAAGAGCAGAGAGTTCGACAGCTCGCTGAGTTTGAAAACTTCCGTAAACGCTCTGAAAAAGAAAAATCTCAGATGTTTGAGATGGGAGCAAAATCGGTAGTTGAGCAGCTGCTTCCGGTCATTGATAACTTCGAGAGAGGTTTTACAGCCGTTCCGGACGATGAGAAAGAAGCTCCATTCGTTCAGGGAATGGAAATGGTATATAAGCAAATGCTTACCGCTTTTGAAAATATTGGTGTGACACCGATCGATGCAAAGGGCAAGGAATTTGATCCGAACCTGCACAATGCAGTCATGATGGTGGACGATGAGGAGTTAGAGAGCGGCACCATTGCTGAGGAGATGCAGAAAGGTTATCTGTATAAAGATACCGTTGTCAGACACAGCATGGTAAAGGTAGTAAACTAAAAGAATCGTAAGTCTTTTGGTTTGATATAGATTTAATAAAGAAAGAACATTGGTCATAGGAGGTAAGGACAATGAGTAAGATTATAGGTATTGATTTAGGAACAACAAACTCTTGCGTAGCTGTTATGGAAGGTGGAAAGCCGGTCGTAGTAGCCAACACGGAAGGAGCAAGAACAACACCATCTATCGTAGCATTTTCTAAGAATGGCGAGAGATTGGTCGGTGAGCCTGCAAAGCGTCAGGCTGTTACAAATGCAGACAAGACGATCTCTTCTATTAAGAGACATATGGGTACCGATTATCGTGTAACCATTGATGACAAGAAGTATTCTCCACAGGAGATCTCCGCTATGATCCTTCAGAAATTGAAGGCAGATGCAGAAGGTTATCTTGGCGAGAGCGTATCAGAGGCAGTTATTACTGTTCCTGCATACTTCAACGATGCACAGCGTCAGGCAACTAAGGATGCAGGTAAGATCGCAGGATTGGATGTTAAGCGTATCATCAACGAGCCAACAGCTGCAGCACTTGCTTACGGCTTGGATAACGAGAAAGAGCAGAAGATCATGGTTTACGATTTAGGTGGTGGTACATTTGATGTATCTATCATTGAGATCGGTGATGGCGTTATCGAGGTACTTGCTACTTCCGGTGATAACCGTCTTGGTGGTGATGACTTCGATGAGAAGATCACACAGTATATGATCGAAGAGTTTAAGAAAGAGCAGGGCGTTGATCTTTCTAACGATAAGATGGCAATGCAGAGATTGAAAGAAGCTGCTGAGAAGGCTAAGAAAGAGTTGTCTTCCGCAACAACAACAAACATCAATCTGCCATTCATCAGCATGAACGAGAATGGACCTCTTCACTTTGACATGAACTTAACAAGAGCAAAATTTGATGAGCTTACCCATGATCTGGTAGAGAGAACAGCTACTCCGGTATCTAATGCATTGAGAGATGCAGGTATCACAGCTGCAGAGCTTGGTCAGGTATTGTTAGTAGGTGGTTCTACTCGAATCCCTGCAGTACAGGATAAGGTAAAACAGTTGACAGGTCATGAGCCAAGCAAATCTTTGAACCCTGATGAGTGTGTTGCATTAGGTGCTTCCGTACAGGGTGGTAAACTTGCCGGAGATGCAGGCGCAGGCGATATCCTTCTTCTGGATGTTACTCCATTGTCATTGGCAATCGAGACAATGGGTGGTGTAGCAACTCGTCTGATCGAGAGAAATACGACAATTCCTACTAAGAAGAGTCAGGTATTCTCTACGGCAGCTGATAATCAGAGCGCTGTAGACATCAATGTATTACAGGGTGAGCGTCAGTTTGCCAAGGATAACAAGTCACTCGGACAGTTCCGTTTGGATGGTATCCCACCGGCAAGAAGAGGTGTGCCACAGATCGAGGTTACTTTCGATATCGATGCAAACGGTATCGTAAATGTATCTGCAAAGGATCTTGGAACAGGCAAAGAGCAGCATATTACGATCACAGCAGGATCTAATATGTCTGACGATGAGATCGAGAAGGCTGTTCAGGAAGCTGCACAGTTTGAGGCAGAAGATAAGGCTCGTAAAGAGGCGATCGATACAAGAAACGATGCAGACAGCATGGTATTCCAGACACAGAAGGCATTGGATGAAGTTGGTGACAACATTAGCGCAGATGAGAAAGCACAGGTTCAGGCTGACATTGATGCATTGAAGGAATTAGTGGACAGCACAGATCCTGAGAACATGACAGATGCTCAGGTTGCAGATATCAAGGCAGCTAATGAGAAACTGATGCAGAGTGCACAGAATGTATTCCAGAAGATGTATGAGCAGACACAGGCTGCCGGAGCTGCCGGAAACATGGGTGCAGGTGCAGGTCCTGACATGGGAGCTGCAGGTGCAGCAGGTGATGACAACAATGATGATGTCGTAGATGGTGATTACCGCGAGGTATAAGAAACGATCGAAGACGACATTGATTGAAAAATTGCATGTAAGTGCGATGAGTTAGCATGAATGATCGTGGCAAGGCAGGGTAGGATTTCCTATGCTGCCCTTGTCCTTGCATGGAAAGGAATGTAACAGATTATGGCAGATAAACGAGATTATTATGAGGTTTTAGGCGTAAGCAAAACGGCGTCCGATTCAGAGATTAAATCTGCTTATCGTAAATTAGCAAAAAAATACCATCCGGATATGAATCCGGGCGACAAAGAAGCGGAGGCAAAGTTTAAGGAAGCATCCGAGGCGTACAGCGTATTGAGCGACTCAGAAAAGCGTCAGCAGTACGATCAGTTTGGTCATGCCGCTTTTGACGGTGGCGCAGGAGGCGGTGCCGGAGGATTTGACTTCAATAACTTTGATATGGGAGATATTTTTGGAGATATCTTTGGCGACTTCTTTGGCGGCGGCAGAAGTCGTGGCGGTGCAAGCAACGGACCGATGAAAGGACAAAATATCCGTGTCTCTGTTCGTTTGACATTTGAAGAGGCATGTTTTGGTACAGAAAAAGAGATTGAGCTTACCTTAAAGGATGAGTGTGAGAAATGTCATGGAACCGGTGCAAAACTGGGAACGAATCCGGAGACTTGCAGCAAGTGTGGTGGTAAAGGTCAAGTGGTATTTACACAGCAGTCTCTGTTTGGTGTTGTCCGTAATGTACAGGCTTGTCCGGACTGTCATGGAACCGGTAAGATCATCAAGGATCGTTGTCCGGATTGCGGTGGAAGTGGTTACATCAGTCGTAAGAAGAAGATTTCTGTTAGCATACCTGCAGGAATTGATAACGGACAGAGTGTGCGCATCCGTGATAAGGGTGAGCCGGGTGTCAATGGCGGACCAAGAGGTGATCTGCTCGTTCAGGTGATCGTAAGCAGACATCCGATCTTCCAGAGACAGGACTATGATATTTACTCTACGGCACCAATTACTTATGCACAGGCAGCACTTGGCGGAGATGTTCGTATCAAGACGATCGATGGCGAAGTGATCTACAATGTAAAACCTGGTACGCAGACAGATACCAGAGTACGCCTGCGTGGAAAGGGTGTACCTACCATGCGTAATAAATCCGTTCGCGGTGACCATTATGTCACATTGGTGGTACAAGTGCCAACTAAGTTAAACGGAGAGCAGAAAGATCTGCTGCGTAAGTTTGATGAAGCGATGTACGGTAAAAAAGAGGAAGCGGAGAGTGAGCCAAAAGAACATCATAAAGAAAAGAAAGGACCTTTTCGCAAAAAGAAATAAACAATAGCAAAGAGCCTATGAAATGTGATAATAAATATCATTTCATAGGCTCTTTTTTTGAAAAAAATCATTTACCAATCTTCAACATCTGAGAAGGCATTTACACCTTCTTCCGATTCTTCCGTATCGCCTTGATCTTCGATCAATGTCTGGATCTGTTCCTCGGTGATCTCGTCCGGTGAAACGACCTCCGCGTCATCGGTCTCTTCCTGTTGTGCCTGTAAAAGCTGCTGTTCCTTAAGCTGGGACAACAAAGTCTGCATATCTTCATCGTGATTATTGATCACAAAATTGTCCGTTTCATTATGGCAGGAAAAATACTTAATGATCTTTCCGCTGTATAAGCCAAGGTGTTCCGCGTTGCAATAATCGGAATCACGCTTATAAGGCAGATTATCGTACATGGATATAGGATATTCATAGCTGGTATCGTATTTTGTCAAATAAGGTAGATCTCGGTCCATCCTATTTCCTCCTTCATATTTGTTTATTCGTAACTATTATTATATCCCACATAGAGGAAACTTGCAATGAAGATTTGACATTTGATAACGGTATGTTATAATTACCAATGATATTTTGGAATTTTTGCGATTCTACATCCGAATACAGATAAAATTCGGTTTACAGAGCGTTGTAATGTTATGCGAAAGAACAGTTTTCCATACATAAGACAAGCGAAGAATGGCAAAGAGCAGATAAGGAGAATAGGTGGATCATGAAACAGTATTTTAAGAACTTCGTACGGTATAAGTATTTACTGACAGAGTTGGTAAAGAAAAATATCAAACTGAAATATCGTCGGTCCTACTTGGGTATTTTATGGACTTTGATTGAGCCATTGCTCACGATGATGGTATTGACATTAGTGTTCGGAACCTTTTTTGGTAACAATGACGAGCAGTATCCGGTATATATCTTGTCCGGTCGTCTGTTGTTTTCCTTTTTCTCGTCCGGCACGAAAGGTGGTTTGCGCGCAGTAAGCGGCAATGCGGCAATGATCAAAAAGGTATATGTACCAAAGTACATTTA
>JALEPA010000266.1 GCA_022766515.1 Lachnospiraceae bacterium
ATCTTCCGGCAGCTGGCAGCCTACGATATACACACCCTCGTTGTTGGAACAGCGGATGATGCGTCCGGACAGCAGATGATGCTCCGGCAACGCAAAGTCGTGAATATCCAGCGTAATGGCAGTGCCTTTCTGATCCACAAAGGCGTTATCTTTTGTCAAGAAAGCAAATCCATTGGCGCTGATGTTATCCATTCTACCCTTGATCGTCTTATTCGATCCTTGGATGGTGATCGTGCAATCGTTCGTCAGATCCACGCGAGGATATTTGCGTCGGTTATTGATCTTAGGTTGCGATGCCAAGGTGATCTTGTAGGTGCCGTCTGCTTTCTGACCAAATGACTGGCAGGATGCCTGTTCCCAACAGTACAAAACATTGCCCACCGTTACCTGCAGCTGACAAGCCGTCTGTTCTGACAAGTTTGGCTGATCCGGTAAGGAGACGATCAGATATTGATTGTCCTGGCGGACGATCTCACCGTGATATTTTTGCGTATCTGACAGGCTGACCGTCAGTTTCATGCCCGGTAAAATATCGCTCACGCCCATAAAACCACCGATACCAAGCTCACACATCAACGATTCTACAACCGATTCGATCGAGTTGATATTCTTAGCCGATTCGTCATATTTGCTTAACATACGGTTACTGATCTCGTTCGAGTCAGAGATTCGATCGGTCATATCGGTCACGATCTGGGATACATGCTCCAGATTGTCAACAAGCTGGACATTCGATCCTTCCACTTCCTGCATGGCATGATCGATCACTTGAATATTATTTTCCAAGGTAGAAGTATCGTCAGCGATCTTGGCAACATTATTGCCCGCTAAGGTTACCTTGTCTAAGGAAAGCTGGATCAGATCCAGTGTCTTTTCGATGGAAGTTGTCATCTTGCCGGAAGTTTCTTCCAGATGTTCCAGTGCCTGGCGGATCTGTGCAGAAGAGGACTGTGTCTCGGTACTCAAGGTACGGATCTGGTCAGCAACGACTGCAAAACCACGACCGGCATCTCCGGCTCTGGCAGCTTCGATGGAAGCATTAAGGGCAAGAAGATTGGTCTGGCTGGTAATATTTTCGATCGTTCCGGTCTGTTCTTTTACCATCTCAAACTCTTCCTTAAAGATCTGCAAAGTCTCATCGATCTCTTTGGAAAGCTGTGCCATTGTGTTGGTGGTGGCAACCAGACCATCCAGATCTTTAGAACTGGTCTGCGCATGCTCACCGGAGGAGACGGTCAGAGCAACCATATGCTGGATCAGATCCGCAACATGTGACACCTGTGCATGGATCGCAGAAGTGATCTCGTTAGAGGAAGTTGTGGTATCCTGCAGAGAATGATTGTGTTCTTCTAAGCGGTGCATACGATCGACCACGATATTGGCACCGTGTGTATTTTCAACAGCAAGTTCTCGAACAACCGTGATTCCATCCATGATGGAGTTGCTCGCCTGTTTGACCTGCTCTACCGTTGTGATGACACGGTGGAGGTCTGATTTGATGCTGTCCGTCATGGCACCGTCCGATTCATTTAAATGCTTGATGGACATGACATAACAGATATAGCACAGCACGATACAGGATAGTTCGAGCTGATAATCTTTCATATTCGTAGCGGAATTATATCCCAATACTGTCACACGATATACGGCACTGCCAATGATGATCAGAGAGTTGGCGACACCGCACCAGACCATAAAGCTTTTGTTTTTGTACAAGACAAGCAGACTGGTCACGGGAAGGATATAGGTAAAAGCGATCGGAGAACTGGTTGTGCTGACAACATAGGTATAAAAGATACCATAGCCGATCACCAATACATACTTGTAGGCTTCTGTCGCAAATCCTTTTGTACGAAGAAGGATCTCACCGATCACGATAGGGATCCAGCATAATGCCAAAAAGGTGAGATAGTAAGAGACAGTCTGTAAACCGTTGCTTACATCGCTGCCGTAGTTGGCAGATAATAAGATGGCAAATACAAGCCAGATCTTACGGGCTCTTCGATTTGCTTTTTCCTTAAAGAGAGTTTCATCATATTCCATAATTCGCTCCATTTCTGCACCGGGAAGTGCGTTTATCATTTCTGTGTTGGTTGTTCTGTCGTATTTGTAAAAAACTGATGGATCTGCTGCAGAGTATCTGTGCTCGCATCAAGAAACGGCTCAAATACGCTGAAAGCATGGGTCAGTTCTTTATTTTTCGGATAGTTGATCAGTTGGTGCGGTACCTGCTGTTTGGTCAATGCCTGTTCAAATTGCAGAGTGTAGTGCTGCAACGAATCGTTTTGGCTGGTGATCAAAAGGCAGGGTGGTAGTGCCCTGACAATATCCGGATGTTCCGGGTTGACATAGGCGGCAAAGGCACTCTTCTTATAGTGTTTGCCGTACAGATAACCGGGTAAGAACATGCCGATCGAGTCATGTTTGTTCGTATAAAACATGCCACTGATCAGACCAAGTGCACGGATCGAAAAAGTGCTTGGTGTGACGCCGGCTGCTTTTGCAACGGCAGGTGCATTTTGCATTGCCGCGCAGTAGGTCAACAGGCAGGCTCCGCCACTGTCGCCAACGGCATATACGGTAGATGTATCACCGTGATAAGACTCTGCATGATCTCTGACAAAGTCAAAAGCCTGAAAGACGGTATGACACTGGTCAAAAAAGGTACAATCGGGAACCAGTGGATATTCCAGACTGAATACAACATAACCAAGCTGGCACAGTCTGGCGTTAAAGTAACGGTTAAATTCCTTACATCCCATGATAAGTCCGCCACCGTGTATATTGATCAGTACGGGAAGCGTCTTGTCTGCCTGATCAGCCGGGCGGTAGATATCCAGTCGATGTGACGGATCGTTGTCCGGAAGATAGGCAATGTCTTTGATCTCTTCGACATTTTCAGGGAAGGAAAAACGCACATCGCGTTCCGGTAATGTCTCCGCGAACTCCGCGCGTTGTTTGTAAAAAATGCGTTCTATTAGTTTGCTCATGAATCGCTAACCTCTCTTGTATATTCCGGTCCATTTCTTCCTATTTATATGTTAGGACCATAACACATCTATGATAATGCATTTTGAACAGTTCTTCAACAAAAAATGTTGCATTTTTGTGTCGCTTTTGCCCTTTTGCGACAGCTCTGTTTTATGGTATGATTAAAGAGGTAGATAATGACAGTATAGAAAGGCGGAATGGAATGAACAAATGGAAGAAACAGTTGTCCAAATTGAAACTCTTTAACTTTGCAGCACTGACGATCGCCGGTATGATCAATGCCTTTGGCGTGACGATTTTTTTGATGCCGGTCAAGCTTTACGACAGCGGCATTTCCGGTACTTCGATGTTATTGTCACAACTGACTCCCGATTGGCTTTCTCTGCCTGTCTTTTTGATTCTCTTGAATATCCCATTGTTCCTTTACGGTTTGAAAAAGCAGGGCATTGCCTTTTCTATTTATGCGATCTATGTGGTCGCGATCTATTCTTTGGGGGCGTGGTTGATCACAGATGTCCTTCCGGTCGATGTGACGATGATCTCACCGCTTGCCGGATCGGATCTGTTACTCTGCGCTTTATTTGGCGGTATGATCTCCGGTGTGGGAAGTGGACTGGCAATCCGTTATGGCGGTGCGATGGATGGTGTGGAAGTATTGGCGATCATTTTTGCCAAACGCCTTGGTATGACCGTAGGTACATTTGTCATGTTGTATAATGTGGTTTTGTATATTTGCTGCGGTATTGCGATCCACAGCTGGATCCTGCCGTTGTATTCGATCGTGACCTATGCGGCAGCGTTAAAGACGATCGACTTTGTCGTAGAAGGTATTGACCGTTCTAAGGCAGCTTTTATCGTGACGACCAAACCGGATCTTGTTTGCGAGAGCCTGTCGGAAGAATTTAGCTGTGGTATGACGATCATGGGCGCCAAGGGATATTATTCTGACGAGGAAAAAACGGTCGTATATATTGTGATCAACCGTTTCCAGGTGGGCAGAATGAAAGAGATCACGCACGATATTGATAAAAAGGCGTACATCACGATCTCGGAGATCGCGGATGTGTATAGTTACAACCAAAAATGATCGGTGCGTCTGAAGAATGGAGAGTAGTAAGATATGACGGAATTGGAAAAATATTATAATAAATTTAATGAGGAAAAAAGACTGCTCAGCAGGCATGGTCAGGTGGAATTTATCACTTCCATGCAGTACATTCACCGTTATCTTCCGGAAGGGAGAGCAGCCAAAATCCTGGATGTCGGTGCGGGAACCGGGCGGTATTCGGTAGCGTTGGCGCAGGAGGGACATGATGTCACGGCAGTGGAATTGGTCAAATACAACCTGGGCATTTTGAAACAAAAGGGCAGTACCGTCAAGGCGTATCAGGGCAATGCGTTAAATCTGTCGCGGTTTGAGGCGGAGAGTTTTGATCTGGTGCTTTTGTTTGGTCCCATGTATCATTTGTACACCAAAGAAGATAAGGTAAAAGCGTTGTCCGAGGCAAAGCGTGTGGTCAAGCAGGGCGGTGTCGTGCTTGTAGCCTATACGATGAATGAATACAGTATTTTGACTTATGGTTTTAAGCAGGGACACATCAAAGAGTGTCTGGAGCAGGGTAAGATCGATGAGCATTTTCGTGTACAGCCGGAACCGGAAGATCTGTATGATTATGTTCGGATGGAAGATATTGCTTCTTATAACGAAGCGGCAGGAATGGAGCGGATCCGGATCATTTCAGCGGATGGCCCGTCAGACTATATGCGGCCGGTGTTAAATGAGATGGATGAGGAGACTTTTGAGTTGTTTATTAAATATCATTTGTCGATATGCGAGCGACCGGAATTGGTCGGTGCAGGATCCCATACGGTAGATATTTTACGCAAACCGGCTTTGTAAGCAGAGATAAATGCATTTTGGAGGCAATATTTGGGAGGTGATAGAAATAAATTTGCTCAAAGGGCAGTAGAGTGGTATACTGATAATTAGACACGATTAACTTGGGCTTGAAAAAGAAAAATCTCTGAGATTGTAACAACAGATTTCTATTGCGGCAATCGCAGTCAAACAATTCAACCAAAGAGAAAGGGGAGTCAAAATATGAAATTAGTGAAAAAGTACAAGAGTCTATTTACCAGTGGCAGCCTTGCTAAGAAAACATCGTGTTCTATCGGAACAGGCATCATCATTGGTATGCTGGTACTGGTTATTGCCAGTGCATCGTTGAGCGGTAGCTTTTTGACAAGCAGTATCAACGGAGAGTTTAGCGGGATCGCCAGTAAGAACGGTGCGATGATCCAGTCCATCTTGGATACGGCATCAGAGTCCGCAGCAAGTCTTCAGGATTACATTGAGAATGAATATGAAGATTATGCTAAGAACGGCTATGTAGGTGCTACGGAAAAGAGCGCATTGTATGATGTACAGTTGCAGCGTATGAACAAGGAGATCGAGAATTATATCTTAAACACAGCATGGTCTACGGTTGGCAACAGCGAGGATATTTCCGGAATCGGTGTATTCTTTGAGCAGGATGCTTTTGATCCAAGCATTAAAGATTATACGATCTATGTCAGCAATGACGATGCCAAGAATAAGACATGCCAGAGTTACGGAGAGTATGCAAATTACAGTTCCAAGGATTATTACAAGGAAGCCGCTGAAAGTCAGAAGATGTGCTTTACGGATCCTTATGAAGATCAGGGAAATAAAATGGTAACAGCATCTTATCCGATCGTATATGATGGTAAGTTACAGGGTGTGATCGTAGTTGATATTAACATTGATAATTTCGCAAAGATCCAGACAACAGATTCCAAATATCCAACCATGTATGTTGACATTTTGACAAACGATAGTACATTCGTGTATGACAGTGAGTCTGATGAGTATGTAGGACAGAAGTTAAACGAGTTGTTGGATTCTTCTCAGTACAGCAAGATCCAGAAGGGAATTGATACCGGAAAGAGTTTCTCTGTCAGCACGAAGAAGGATGACGGTTCTTCCGTATCCAGATATTATACGCCAATTACTGCCGGAGAGGATACCTGGTGGGCAGCAAGCGCGTTAGATAAGAAAGATCTGACAAAGAATACAGTCAAGCTTGTTTTGATCATGGTGATCTTATCAATTGTGATCGTTGTTGTGATCGTTATCTTGGTTAGTAAATTATTGAGAAAATATATCAAGCCGATTGAAAAGGTTGTTGATGCATCCAGCCAGCTTCGTAACGGTGATTTTGCGATCGAAGTTAAGGCAGAGAGTGATGATGAGATCGGTACATTGTCTGAGGCGTTCTCAGAAGCGGCAGGTACACTGCGCGGCATCATTCAGGATCTGAAAGATGTATTACAGCAGATGGCGGACAATGATTTTGCCATTTCTCCAAATGTGGATTATCCGGGAGACTTTGAGAGCATCCGTGATTCTTTGTTTGCAGTGGTTGCGGATCTTTCTAATACCTTATCAGAGATCAATGTGGTATCAGAGCAGGTAGCAGCAAATGCAGAAAATATCTCACAGGGAGCACAGTCTCTGACAGAGGGTGCGACCGATCAGGCAAGTTCTGTAGAGGAACTGCAGGCTACCATTTCTAATGTATCAGAAGAAGTGGAGAGAAATGCAGAGAATGCGAAGTCTGCCAATGAGATGGCTAAGAATGTGGGAGATGAGATCACAGAGACAAATGTAAGTATGCAGCAGGTTGTTGAGGCAATGGAATTGATCAATAGCACTTCGATGCAGATCAATTCCATCATCAACAGCATTGACGATATTGCGAGCCAGACGAATCTGCTTGCCTTAAATGCATCTATTGAGGCAGCGCGTGCCGGAGAAGCCGGTAAGGGATTTGCCGTTGTAGCAACACAGGTTGGTGAATTGGCAACGCAGAGTGCAGAGGCAGCAAAGGGATCTACCGAATTGATCGCCAATACGATCCAGGCAGTAGAGCATGGTAAGACATTGGTAGATGTAGCGGCAGAGAAATTGATCGCTGCAGCAGGCAAGACCAAGGAATTGGTTGATAACATCGGTGCGATCACTGTGGCATCTGAAAATCAGGCGTCCGCACTTAGTCAGCTGCTCTTAGCTGCAGATCAGATCGCTGCCGTTGTACAGGAGAATACAGCGATGGCAGAGGAGAGTTCTGCAAGCAGTGAGGAATTAGCGGCACAGGCGATGAAACTCAAAGAGTTGATCGAAGTGTTCAAATTCTATGAAAACTAAATAAAAAGATTCATCGCATGGATGATGAAGCAAATGATCATGGGCTGCCAAGTTTTATACTGACAGCCCAAAGTTGATGGGAGGAACAAAATGAAGAAGAGACAGAAGAGAAGGGGCAGCATTCGACGCAAGTTGTCATTGATCGTGCTTCCGATTATTTTGATCAGTTACTTTGTGACATACGATCTGACTTTGCACACGACAAAAAAATTATTACAAAATGATGCCAGAAAGCAAATGCGGCTTGTGACCGAGTCCAGCAGTAATGAGATGACTTCGCAGATCAGTGAAGTGTACGGTATTATGGAGAATATCAAGGTATCCATTCAAAATACCTGCACAACCGATGCAGATATTAAGAAATACATATACGGCGTTGCTGATGCGTATCCGGATCTGGTTCCGGCTGGTATTTATTGTGGTCTCTGCTCAGGAGAATACATTGATAAAGTATGGACTCCGGATGCGGATTGGGTCATGGAAGAGCGTCCTTGGTATCAAGACGGCTTAACAAGCGATGAAGTGACCTTCGGTGAGATGTATTTGGATGCCAATACAAAAGAGTACATCATTTCTGCCTATACGAACATCAAGGACTCACAAGGCAAAGTGATCGGTGTTATCTGCGCCGATGTCAAAATGGACAAGCTTGCTGAAATCCTTAGTGAGAAAAAGATCTTTGATAATGGATACATTTATGCGGTGGATCAGACAAGCGGTATGGTATTTGGAAACGCTGTCGAGACTGATCAGAATGGTCAGACCATTCAGGATTTGAAGGATGAGCATAGTGTACAGGCGTCCAAGCTTTTGGAGGAGAAAAAGCTGGATCAGGTTGTTTCGGCAGGAGACAGCTATTACTGTATTAACCAGGTGCCAAATTCTAATTTTATTACCGTCTGCATTGCCAAAAAGGCAGATGTGGAAAAGGAAGCAAAGGGCATGCAGGACTTGACTTTTACCGTATCGGTGATCTGTGCGGTGATCTTATGCGTTGTGATCTATCTTGCAATCAGTCTGCTGCTTCGCCCGGTTGGCAAGATCATGAAAATGATGGATCATATCAAAGAACTTGATCTGACAGAGCGTGCGAAGTTGAAAGTGAATGATGAGCTGGGTGGCATGGCAGATGGCATGAATACCTTTGCAGATCATATTCAGCAGGTACTTGGCAACATGAGACAGGCAATCGAGGAAGTCGATGAAAAGGCAAATGTCAATGCTTCCGTAGCGTCTGAAATGAATGATATGGCGGGCAAACAGGATGCGTACTTATCGGATCTGATGAATACGATGTCACAGCTGTCTACGGCGATTCACGAAATTGCGGATAATACGACCAGCTTATCGCAGAGCGTGGCGGAGACGAATACGAACGCAGAACTTGTAGAAAGCCGTGTCGTAGAGACACTTCGTTTCGTGGATGGCGGTAATAAGGAGATCGGTCAGTTGACCGATACGATGACACAGGTAGCAGATGCATCCAAAGAACTGCAGACTGCCGTAGAGGATGTCGAGCAGGGATTGCAGGGCATCAACGGTATGGTTGGAGTGATCAATGATATTGCTGAGCAGACCAGCCTTCTGTCACTGAATGCATCGATCGAGGCAGCCCGTGCCGGAGAGGCAGGAAAAGGATTTGCGGTCGTTGCGGAGCAGATCCGTAAGCTGGCAGATGACTGTGCGGAGTCTGTCGAGGATATTGTTGAGACAACACAGCAGATGTCTGACAGAGTGGCAGTAGTGACAGAGCGGACGAGTGACAGTATTCGTATGATCCGGGAAGGAAATCAGATGGCTTCGAGAACCAGTGGTACATTCCATGACATTTCGGAGACAATGAATGCGATCGATCGTGCGATCACACAGCTTGGCAAAGAGATCGCCAGCATGGAAAATGTGGCGACGGATATGGCAGCCAGTACGCAGGAGCAGAGTGCCGGTACCGAGAGTGTATTAAATGCCTGCGGAGAGGCAATGGATATTGCACATGAGTTTACCGAACAGGGCTCTAAGATGGAGACGGCAGGAGAGCAGCTGCGTAAGATTTCAGAGGAATTAAATGAACTGATCCGTCAGTTTAAGATGGAGTAATAAAAAGAACAAGAACAGTGTTTTGCTTGTCGGAAATGGCTTTCACAATTCCCAGTGGCATTACATGATACATTCTAAAACAAACAACAGCGATGAGCATATGCCC
>JALEPA010000270.1 GCA_022766515.1 Lachnospiraceae bacterium
TCACAGGTTGGCAGTCATCGAAAGATAAAGGGAGCTATACGCGATGTACCTTAGAGGCTTTGGCAGATGCGTATGGATTTAGCTTGGATACGCCTTATGGAGAACTGTCTCCGGAGATTCGTCATATGTTGATGCATGGAACAGATGGCAGAGTCGTACAGGTGCATTATAAAGGCCAGCGCGGCGTGGGTGTGTATGATGTAGCATTTGAGGGCGTGATCCGTAATGTACAGAGACGCTACCGAGAGACACATTCCGATGTGGTGAAGAAAGAATACGAAAGTTTTATGCGCATCACGCCGTGTGAGAGCTGTGGTGGCAAACGCTTGAAAGAAACCTCTCTTGCCGTGACGGTCGGAGGTAAAAATATTGCAGAATTGACGGATATGTCGATTCGCGATCTGTCCGCTTTTATGGATACATTGCAGTTGACAGACAGACAGCAAAAAATTGGCGAATTGGTGTTGCGGGAGATCCATGCGAGAGTCGGATTCCTGATGGATGTCGGTTTGGATTATTTGAGTTTGTCCAGAAATGCGGGATCGTTATCCGGTGGTGAGGCACAGAGAATCCGTCTGGCAACGCAGATCGGGTCGGGTTTGGTTGGTGTGGCTTATATTTTGGACGAGCCAAGCATTGGTTTGCATCAGCGCGATAATGACAAGCTGCTAAAGACACTGTTAAAATTGCGAGATTTGGGGAATACCCTGATCGTAGTAGAGCATGATGAGGACACAATGTTTGCAGCAGATTATATTGTAGATATAGGACCGGGAGCAGGCGCGCATGGCGGAGAGGTCGTTGCGACAGGTAACGCACAGGAGATCATGCAGGTGGAAGAGTCTCTTACAGGTGCTTATCTAAGCGGAAGAAGACAGATCGCCATTCCGGAAAAAAGACGCAAACCGACCGGTTGGATCGAGGTCAAAAAGGCAGCAGAAAACAACCTCAAAAATGTAAATGTCAAATTTCCGACAGGAGTTATGACTTGTGTAACCGGAGTGTCAGGATCCGGAAAGAGTTCGCTGGTCAATGAGATCTTGTACAAAACGATGGCAAAACAGCTCAACAGGGCACGCTGTATTCCGGGAAATTGTAAGGAGATCAAAGGATTGGACCAGCTGGATAAAGTGATTGACATTGACCAGTCGCCGATCGGTCGTACGCCGAGATCCAATCCGGCAACTTATACCGGAGTGTTTGATATGATCCGAGATCTGTTTGCGGCAACACCGGATGCCAAGGCAAAGGGCTATAAGAAAGGAAGATTTAGCTTTAATGTCAAAGGTGGTCGATGTGAGGCATGTGGAGGTGACGGAATCGTTCGTATTGAGATGAACTTTTTGCCGGATATTTATGTGCCATGCGAAGTGTGCGAAGGCAAGCGATATAATCGAGAAACTTTGGAAGTGAAATATAAGGGAAAGAGCATTTTTGATGTGTTGGATATGACGGTGGAAGAGGCGTTACCATTTTTTGATGCGATTCCATCGATCCGCAATAAGATCCAAACTTTATATGATGTGGGGCTGTCATATGTGAAGCTTGGACAACCATCCACGACATTGTCAGGAGGAGAGGCGCAGCGAATCAAACTTGCTACGGAACTTAGCCGTAGAAGTACCGGACGAACGGCATATATTTTGGATGAGCCAACGACAGGACTGCACTTTGCTGATGTGGATCGTCTGGTACAGATCCTGCATCGTCTGGCTGATGGCGGCAATACCGTGATCGTCATTGAGCACAATCTGGATGTGATCAAAACAGCCGATTATATCATTGATCTGGGACCGGAAGGCGGAGATCTGGGAGGTACGATCGTAGCAACCGGAACACCGGAAAAGGTTGCTAAGAATCCGGACTCTTATACCGGAAAATACATTAAGAAAATGTTAGACAAACAGAAGTAAGCCTGCACAAGAAAGGAGAAGCCTGTGGAGAGACAAACCGGATTTTTCGCTATGATGGCGAGAATGAAATACATTGAGAGATGGGCGTTGATGCGCAATTCTTCTAAAGAGAACATTAGCGAACATTCTTTAGAAGTGGCGATGCTTGCACACGGTCTTGCTGTGATCGGATGTAAGCGTTTCGGAAAAACATTTTCACCGGAGCATATTGCGCTTTTGGGAATGTATCATGACTGCACGGAGATCATTACCGGGGATATGCCAACACCGGTGAAGTATGAGAATGAAGAGATCCGCGAGGCGTATAAGGCGATCGAGAGTGGCGCAGCGCATCGTTTACTGCGTATGCTGCCGGACGATATGCGCACGGAGTATGAACAATACTTCTTGCCATCGTATTGTTCTAAAGAAGAGGCACAGATCGTTAAAGCGGCTGATAAGTTATCGGCACTTATCAAGTGTATGGAGGAAGAGCGGACAGGCAACCAGGAGTTTCGCAGCGCCAAGGAGAGTACCTTTGCTTCGTTGAAGAAGATGGGGCTGCCGGAGGTGGAAGTGTTTTGCAAGGAGTTTCTACCTGCTTATGAAAAAACACTGGATGAACTCTCGTAAAAGGGGTATGCTGATAGTAGTGTACTTGGATAAGGAGGAAGAAAATGGCGGGTGTATTATTTGAAGGTGGTTCGTTTCGGGCGATTTTCAGTGCAGGAGTCATGGATGCGCTGCTGGATGCAAAAGTGCAATTTCCATATTGCATCGGAGTGTCTGCTGGGGCGGCATATTGTGCCAGTTATCTGTCCGGACAAAAGAAGAGAAATCTGGATATGCTGACACAGTACCGCAATGATAAACGATATATGGGTCTTAGAAATTATTTTAAGAAAGAACGGAGCATTTTTGGAGTGGATTTTGTCTTTCGTCAAATGCCAAACCGCTTGTTTCCGTTTGATATGGAGACATTTCAGTCCTATCCGGGAGATTTTGTGATCGTGACAACAGATGCTGCGACCGGCAAACCTAAATATTTTCATAAAGAAGATGTCGACCGGGACTATAATGTATTTTGTGCATCCTGTGCGCTGCCGGTCTATTTTCAGGCGGTCTCTATCGGGGGCGCCCGTTATTACGATGGCGGTGTGTCAGATCCGGTACCGATCGATAAATTACAGCAGGATGGCAATGAAAAAGCATTGATCGTACTTACCCGCCCGGAAGGGTATCGAAAGACTTGTGGCAGATCGGATCGTTTTGCTTCAAAGATGATCAAAAGGAAGTACCCGGTCGTTGCACAAAATCTGTTGAAACGCTATCAAAAATATAATGAATCAGTGGCAAAGTGCGAGGAATGGGAGAGACAGGGGAAAGCAGTCATACTGCGCCCGACCGAACCGATCGACAGTTTTGAGAAAGATGTGCAAAGATTACGCTATTTTTATGACATGGGATATACGATGGCACAGGAGCATATGTCGGAAATTTCAGCACTGTTTGGCTAGAATCATGCAAAAGAAAGAAATTTTATGTAAATTTTATTTCTTTTTTTGGGAAAATAAGGTATAATAGGCATGGTTTTTTAGTAATGACTCTGCAAATGCATAAAATAAGGGCATTTGTGGAAATAAATTTTTCCTAGTAAATGGGAGAAAAGCAAAAGATGGAGGGAAAATTATGTTAGTATCAGCAAAAGAGATGCTTACCAAGGCAAAGGCTGGCAAGTATGCAGTAGGTCAGTTCAACATTAACAACTTGGAGTGGACAAAGTCTATTCTGTTGACAGCACAGGAGCTTAAATCCCCTGTAATTTTGGGTGTTTCTGAGGGCGCTGGAAAGTATATGTGCGGTTATAAGACAATCGTAGGTATGGTAAACGGAATGATCGAGGAGCTTGGAATTACTGTTCCTGTAGCACTTCATTTGGATCATGGTTCATATGAAGGAGCTAAGGCATGTATCAATGCAGGATTCTCATCCATCATGTTTGACGGATCCAGTCTTCCAATCGAGGAGAACATTGCTAAGACAACAGAGCTTGTTAATGCATGTGGTATCTTAGGGCTTTCTTTGGAAGCTGAGGTAGGTTCTATCGGTGGTGAAGAAGATGGTGTTGTAGGTGCCGGTGAGTGTGCAGATCCAGATGAGTGTAAGGCAATCGCTGATCTTGGTGTAACAATGCTTGCAGCAGGTATCGGTAACATTCATGGTAAATATCCGGAGAACTGGGCAGGATTAAGCTTTGAGACATTGGATGCGATCCAGGCTAAGACAGGAGATATGCCATTAGTATTACACGGTGGTACAGGTATCCCTGCTGACATGATCAAGAAAGCAATCTCTTTGGGTGTTGCTAAGATCAATGTAAATACAGAGTGCCAGTTGGCATTCCAGGAAGCTACTCGTAAGTATATCGAAGAGGGTAAAGATCTTCAGGGTAAGGGATTTGATCCTCGTAAGCTTCTTGCACCAGGTGCTGAGGCAATCAAAGCAACTGTAAAAGAGAAGATGGAACTGTTCGGATCTGTTGGAAAAGCAGAGTAATTGTTTGTAAACCAACAAAGGTAAAGGATAGGCAATAAATACTTGGAAACAGTTTTGTGGAATACACAAAACTGTTTCTTGGTTTTGCTAAAAAGACAGAGTATAAAATGCCATGTCATATGGTTGTTGAGGTTTTTATGAATCAGGCAGAGTTTTTGTCCGTGTTACGGGAAAGTTTGGAAGGAAATATTCCGAAGGCAGAAATGGAAGAAAACCTTCGCTATTACAGAGAATTGTTTGAACAGAGCGAACAAAGTGATAAAGAACTGTGTGAAGAACTGGGAGATCCCCGATTGATCGCGAAATCTGTGGTTGATGCCTATCTTGCATCAAAAGGAGCAGATGCGGAGCAGTATCGGGAGCAGGCGAGAAGCGAATATAGCCAGTCAAGAGGAAGCTATTCACAGGAGTATCAGAGTAGTGATTCTTATGGAAA
>JALEPA010000273.1 GCA_022766515.1 Lachnospiraceae bacterium
ATCAGATCAACGGTCGCCTCTGTGTGGCCGTTTCTCTCCAACACACCGCCTTTTACTGCCTGCAATGGGAACATATGTCCCGGCATACGGAAATCTCCCGGTTTGGCATCCGGTGCTACCGTCTTTCTTGCTGTATAAGCTCTCTCGTAGGCAGAGATTCCTGTTGTCGTATCTACATGATCGATCGATACCGTAAATGCCGTGCAATGGTTGTCCGTGTTGATCTCACACATCTGACGCAGGCCAAGTTTCTTCGTATAGGAAGCATCCATCGGCATGCAGATCAATCCCTTTGCATAAGATGCCATAAAGTTTACATTTTCCAAAGTAGCATGCTCTGCCGCGCAGATAACATCTCCTTCATTCTCGCGGTCCTCATCATCAATGATGACTACATTTTTTCCGGCACGAAGTTCCTCTAAGATCTCCTCGATCGTGCTAAATTCATATTCTTGTGTGCTCATAGCTCTTTCTTTCCTTTCTATTCTTACTTAGCAAAATCCATGTTCTGCTAAAAATTCTAAGTCTACCCCTTTTTTCTCTGTCGGCTGATCCGGTTCTGACGGCATTGTCAAAAATCGTTCTACATATTTTCCGACAATATCGTTTTCGAGGTTGACCAGATTTCCCGGTTTCTTGGACAATAAAGTCGTTTCCTGTCCCGTATGCGGGATCAAAGATACAGAAAAACTGCTGTCCGTCAACGCGGCAACCGTCAGGCTGATGCCATCGATCGCGATCGATCCTTTCTCCACAATATACCGCAGTAATTCATAAGGGGTTGTAATTTCCACCCAAACAGCATTTTCCTCTCGTTTCATCGAAGCGATCACTCCTGTCCCATCAATATGACCGGATACGATGTGTCCGCCAAATCTGCCGTCGGCTGCCATCGCCCGTTCCAGATTGACTTTGGACCCTTTGGTCAGCTTGCCGAGAGAACTCCTGCGCAGTGTCTCTGCCATGACATCCGCTGTAAACACCTGTCCTCGGATCGTTGTGACGGTCAGACAGATCCCATTTACCGCAATGCTGTCTCCGATCTGCGTTCCCTCTAATACCTTGGACGCCTGTATAGAAAGCACTGCTGATACAGAAGCCTTTTGTATCGACACGATCTCGCCCATTTCTTCTATAATTCCGGTAAACATTGTTGTGTCATCCCTCCTTGTCTCCTACTGTTATCCTGCCCCATTTTACGCAAAAAATAAAAGGATTGCTTTTTGCCATTTAGAAAGCTTATCGTTTGTTATGATTGCTTTCTCCGGACAATATCATATTCCAGCAAGATATCTTCCTGCAGAGTCGTAACTTTTCTGTTCACTCCGATCCACGCTTCCGATGGATCCACTGCACCGGCATTTCTTAACGGTGTAAAACGCCCACTGCCACCAAACCATTTCGGAGCAAGATATACATTTGCATGCTGTACGATCCCTGCCTCTAAAGCCGCACCTGCCAGGGTACTTCCACCTTCCAACAAGATGCCGTCAATTCCTTGTTCTCCGAGCTGTTCCACCAAGGCTCTAAGATCAATACGAGCCGTTTCTTCTGTCTCTGCCGGAACATACAACACCTCAACGCCTTGCTCTTCCAGCTGTTTTCTTTGTGGAAGATCCTTGCTCTCCGGCAAAGTTGCTACTTTTGTAGGAATCTGCCCTGCCGTACGAACTAATCCACAATCCAGAGGGATCCGCAAGTGACTGTCACAGACGATCCGTATCGGATCTCTGCCTTCCGGCAGACGGCAGGTCAGATGCGGATCATCCTGGATCACAGTATTTACACCTACCATAATTCCCCGCAGTGCATTGCGTGTCTGCTGCACATGTTCTCTGGCACACTCGCCTGTCACCCATTTGCTCTCGCCCGATTCACAGGCGATCTTACCATCCATCGTCATAGCATATTTCATGACCACATAAGGTGTATGTGTCGTAATATAATGAAAGAACACCGGGTTGAGTGCATCACATTCCTCTTTGAGCACCTGCGTCTCAACTTCTATACCTGCCTCCCGCAACTGGCGGATTCCTTTTCCGGCAACCAGGGCATTGGGATCGTCCGATCCAACATAGACTTTTTTGATGCCATGCTCAATGATCGCCTGTGTGCATGGCGGCTGTTTTCCATAATGACAGCATGGTTCGAGTGTCACATACATTTCTGCACCGGCTGCCTCCTTAGGATCAGCTAAATGTGCAAATGCTTCACGCTCTGCATGCAGTCCGCCATATCCGGCATGATACCCTTCCGCAAGAATGTGATCATCTTTGACGATCACCGCTCCTACTAACGGATTGGGATTGACCTTTCCCACTCCTTTTTGTGCCAACTCAATGGCTCTTCTCATATATTTTTCCTGCATCCTGTCACCTCTAAATAAAAGAGCAAAACCAGCGTTTTGCTCTGCAAGAATTGCTAAAGCAATTCTTAATTGCTTTGACAATTCTTGGTGGCATATCACCACACTATGAGCATTTTCCTATAAGGATTAGGGTGTCAAAAGTCCATTTTCATGACGGAGAGATTTTTTTGAAGATTTGTGCTACAATATCTTGAGGCGATGCGGCGCATCGTTGATAGATATTGTGGTCAAAGATTCGAGAAAATAGCCCGTCAGGGAAATTCAGACCTTTTGACACCCTAATCCTATAAGACTCAAAAACTCCGGTCACCTTTCGTAACCGGAGCGAAATTGCAACGACAAGCCAGTCCGGCTTATCGTACTTCATCAATTTTGTCATTTTCTCTCATCCAGACTATACTGTCGGCTTTGGAATCACACCAAATCATGCAGAAATACTGCTCGCGGGCTTACTACACATGATAGAATACCGCCGGTGGGGAATCTCGCCCCGCCCCGAAAACACAAACAGTATAACGCAACTACCTGTCCTTGTCAACTTTTTGCCGGTGCTTTGCTGTAAACACATCCG
>JALEPA010000021.1 GCA_022766515.1 Lachnospiraceae bacterium
ATACAACCAGTTGTTCTCAGGAGATCCTGTATGGGCTACTGTTGATGTGGCAGGTATCGGTATGGACGGTCGTTCACAGGTTACAAAGACATGTTTCCGTTTCCTGCATACATTAGAGAACATGGGACCTTCTCCAGAGCCTAACTTGACAGTATTGTACTCATCACACTTGCCAGAGAGCTTCAAGAAATATGCATCTCATATTTCTATCGAGACAAGTTCTGTACAGTATGAGAACGATGATGTAATGCGTCCGGTATGGGGCGATGATTATTCTGTATGCTGCTGCGTATCTGCAACAGAGACAGGTAAAGAGATCCAGTTCTTCGGAGCTAGAGCAAACCTTGCTAAGTGCTTGCTTTACGCAATCAACGGTGGTGTTGATGAGAAGACAGGCGATCAGGTAGGACCAAAATATCGTCCAATCACTTCTGAGTACCTTGACTATGACGAGGTTATGGAGAAGTATGATGAGATGATGACATGGTTGGCTCAGACTTATGTTGAGACATTGAACATGATCCACTATATGCATGATAAGTACTATTATGAGGCATCTCAGATGGCACTTATCGATACAGATGTAAGAAGAACATTTGCAACAGGTATTGCAGGATTCTCCCATGTAGTAGATTCCTTGTCAGCAATCAAGTATGCAAAGGTTAAAGTGATCCGTGATGAGAACGGTTTGGCTGTAGATTATGAGACAGAGGGAGATTTCCCTAGATATGGTAACGATGATGAGCGCGCAGATGAGATCGCTGTTTGGTTGCTCCGTGAGTTCATGAGAAAGCTTCGTAACTGCCATACTTACCGTGATTCAGAGCCTACAACTTCTATCCTTACGATCACTTCAAATGTCGTATATGGTAAGGCTACAGGTTCTCTTCCAAACGGAAGAAAAGCAGGTGAGCCACTTTCACCAGGTGCTAACCCAGCATACGGTGCAGAGCAGAGCGGTTTGATCGCATCTTTGAACTCTGTCGCTAAGCTGCCATATGAGGAAGCATTGGATGGTATTTCCAATACACAGACAATCAACCCTGACGCACTTGGAAATAATCCGGAAGAGCGTATTACCAACCTTGTCAATGTCTTAGATGGATACTTTGATCAGGGAGCACATCACTTGAATGTGAATGTATTTGGTAAAGAGAAACTCATTGATGCTATGGAGCATCCGGAGAAGGAAGAGTATGCTAACTTTACGATCCGTGTATCCGGTTATGCAGTTAAGTTCATCGATTTGACAAGAGAGCAGCAGCTTGATGTTATCTCAAGAACTTGCCATACAAGCATGTAATTTATCAGATGTCTTTTTGAGGACAGTGGTATAAAAGGATAAAATATGGGGCAGTCTTTTATCAGAAAAGGACTGCTCCATTTCTGACTATATAGGAAAGGAAGAAAAATCTATGGGAGAGACTAAAGGATATGTACACTCATTGGAAAGTTTCGGATCGGCAGACGGTCCGGGAGTCCGTTATGTGATCTTTTTGAGCGGATGTGCCATGAGATGTCAGTTTTGCCATAATCCGGATACCTGGGAGATCCATTCCGGTACAGAATATTCGCCAGAAGAACTGTTGAAAAAGGCTTGGCGCTGCCATACTTACTGGGGAAAGGATGGCGGTATTACCGTTAGTGGCGGAGAACCTTTGCTGCAGATCGACTTTTTGATCGAACTGTTTACGCTGGCAAAGGAAAAGGGAATCCACACAACACTCGATACCAGTGGAAATCCGTTTACGAAGCAGGAACCATTTTATTCCAAGTGGAAAAAATTGATGGAAGTGACAGATCTTGTGATGCTGGATATTAAGCATATTAACGAAGAGGTACACAAAAAGCTGACAGGCTGCACCGGAAAAAATATCAAAGAGATGGCAAGAGAGATGTCCGATATGGGACAGCCTATGTGGATCCGTCATGTATTGGTTCCGGGAGACAACAGTCAGGACAAATACCTCATCGAGATGAAGGAGTTTATTGATTCGTTGAAGACGGTAGAACGCGTTGAAATTTTACCATACCATACGCTTGGTGTCTTCAAATGGGAGAAATTGGGGATCCCTTATCCGTTGGAAGGTGTTCCAACTCCAACAGAGGAAGAGGTAAAACATGCCAAAGAAATTTTGGGGATCAATTAGCCTGTAAGAGACTTTGGCGCACGAGAGAACAATAGAAACGAGAACACTATGAATAAAAAGAAACAAGGAAAGAACAAGTACTTCTATTTGCTTCGGTTAAGCTGTATTGTCGCACTGGTCATGGCGCTTACCGGATGTTCCCTGTCTGATGTGTCACAGTGGGCGGAGTTTGCCGCGCAGACAGCGAGTGAACAATCTTCTGACGGAGAAGCAAACACTGCGGTAAAAGATGGAGTGTCGCTGACTTCTCATGATGCCTACACGGGGAAGCCGTATGCGGTATTAAATGATAATGTACCAAATTTTACGGAGAAAGAGAAGAAAAACACGAAGGCGTTTGAAAATTATCATCGCTTGGATGCACTGGGCAGATGTGGCGATGCCTATGCGAATATCTGCAAGGAATTGATGCCGACACAAAAAAGAGGCTCGATCGGAATGGTCAAGCCAAGTGGATGGCATACCGTAAAATATGATGTCGTGGACGGTAAGTATTTATACAACCGTTGTCATTTGATCGGGTATCAGCTGGCAGGAGAAAATGCGAATACGAAAAATTTGATTACAGGGACACGCTATTTGAATGTAGATGGGATGCTTCCTTTTGAAAATCAAGTTGCCGATTATGTGGATGAAACGCAGAATCATGTGCTATATCGTGTGACACCGATATTTGAAGGAGATAATCTGATCGCAGAAGGCGTAGAAATGGAGGCATATTCGGTGGAGGATCATGGCGAGGGTGTACAGTTTCATGTATTTGTATACAATGTACAACCCGGCGTCGAGATTTCCTACGACACCGGAGAGAGCCAGTTAGCAAAAGGATCATCGGCTGAATAACATCAGTCGATGATCTTTCCGTTTTGAATCGTATGTGGGTTGACATGAACCATAACATGTTTAACCTTTGGAAAATTCTGTTCGATCGAATCATGTACCTTTTCAGCGATCGCATGCGCTTCGGTAAGTGATTTGCTTCCGTCAGCACTGATCTCCAGATCGACATAGATCTTAGAACCAAATACGCGTGTACGCAAAATATCGACATGCAGCACTCCGTCTTCCTTGCAGGCGCAGGATAGGAGTGCTGTTTCTGTATCAGAATCACACGAGTGATCCACAACCTTATCCGTAGCGTCCATGAAAATGTCATAGGCAGCTTTTGCGATAAAAAAGCAGATGACCAGGCTGGCAACCGAATCTAAGATCGGAAATCCCATGCGGGCGCCCGCAATACCGATCAGTGCACCGATGGAAGACAGGGCATCAGAACGATGATGCCAGGCATCCGCCATTAGCGCACCGGAATCGATCTTTCCGGCATAATACTTGGTATATTGAAACATTGCTTCTTTGGCGATGATCGACAGGATCGCAGCCAAAAGTGCCAGAAGTCCGGGCATTGTGATCTCGTTATAGTTGCCACCGATGATCGTTTTGACTGCACTATAGCCAATGCCGAGACCGGTCAATAACAGGATGCCGGCAAGCAGCAGTGCAGCAATACATTCCAGTCGTTCATGACCGTATGGGTGTTCCTTATCGGAAGCCTTTGATGAGATCTTGATGCCGATGATCACGATAATGCTGCTGAAAACATCCGATGCAGAATGTACAGCATCACTTATCATCGCTCCGGAATGTGCAAAAATTCCTGCAAACAATTTTAACAACGACAACAAAATGTTGCCCGCTATACTCACAAAAGAAACTTTTGTGGCTGTTCGTTCGTATGTGTCTTTATGGTCTGTAATTTCCATCTGGAATCTCCCCCTTACTCAGTCCATAATAATAGTATATCTCTAAGATTGTTTCACTATAACAAGCAAATATTCGATTTGTCAATGCTAATATGGGTTCGCTCCTGCTACCTGTCAAGCGGCTTGATGCATTCGGCAAGAAGGCGGATCGCCTTAGGGATAGAGTCTCTTGTGATACCCGAATAGTTGAACACTAACACATGTTCAGGGACAGATTCTTTGGTATCATAATAGTATTGTGACAGACAGGAAATGCGGATGCCTGCCTGATGTGCTTTTTGCGTCAGCTCCTCATCGCTTAACGAAGTCTGCACCTGCAGCAAAAAGTGTAGTCCGGCATCTTCTTCGGAGATCGTACAATACTTTCCCAGTGGACTTTGGCGGATCGTATCCAACAGGGCGTCGCGTACACCGCGATAATAGGTCCGCATTCGATTGATATGTTTTTCAAAGTAGCCTTCCTCGATAAAATATGCCAGCGTGTACTGCTCAAAGTTAGAAACCGTACAGGAATAAAAAGACAGATTTTGCGCAAATGCGGTCAGCAGATGTTTGGGGAGCACCATATAGCTGATACGCATTGTGGAAGACAGGGTTTTCGTAAAGGTGTTCATGTAGATGACACGCTCGGATACATCAATACTCTGCATTGTTGGAATGGGATTGCCATTCAGTCGAAATTCCGAATCATAATCATCTTCGATAATATAGCGTCCGGACTGCTTCGTTGCCCAGCCGAGCAGTTCATACCGCGTGCCGATGGGTGTAACGATGCCGGTAGGAAAGTGATGGGCGGGAGAGATGTGGGCAATATGTGCCCCGGAACGCTCTAATTCTGTCACGGAAATGCCGTGTTCACCGATGGAAACCGGAATACAGGTGACATGACTGCTTTCGTAGATCTTGGATATTTTATGGTAGCCGGGATTTTCGACAGCTACGATTTTATCCTGACCGAGCAGTTGGATCAAAAGTCCATAAAGATACTCCGTTCCGGCTCCGACGATAATCTGATCCGGGGAAACATCCATGCCGCGAAAGGCTTTGAGATGACCGCAGATCGCACGACGCAGCACGGCGGTACCTCCCCAGGGAGAGGCTGTCATCAATTCTTCATGTCGGCTGGACAGCGTTTCCCGGATGATCTTTGACCAGACAGAAAAAGGAAATTGATCCGGGTTCATACGGTTGCTGACGAAATCAGCAAGGTAGTTGGGAGACGATGACGCTTCCTGCAGCACCGGAGCAGAAGAGGGCGTATCTGTCGCGATAAGGTCAGTTAATTTACTCACATAAAATCCTTTTTTCGGGATGGAATAGAGATATCCTTCTGCCTGTAAAGCGGCATAAGCATTTTCTACCGTAATGTTGCTGACTCCCAGATTTTTCGCAAAACTCCGCTTAGAAGGCAGCTTTGTGTCCGGCTCTAAAACGCCCGAAACAATGTCTTTTTTGATGCAGTTATATAAATGGTGATACAGGCTGTCTGACCCTATATCAGTAAAAGAATATGTCAACATAGCGTAAATAACTCCAATCTGACCATACTGACTATATTTGAATTGGGTATTTTAATATGGTCAGATTTAGTATACTTTAATAATGTTTTTATTGCAATGCAAAAAGATACAACAAAAGTGGAGGAAATTATGAGTAGACAATACGAATTAAACAAAGAATTGGCACAGATGTTAAAGGGTGGCGTTATCATGGATGTTACGACACCGGAGCAGGCAAAGATCGCAGAGGCAGCAGGTGCTTGTGCGGTTATGGCATTAGAGAGAATTCCGGCAGATATCCGTGCAGCCGGTGGAGTATCCAGAATGAGTGATCCAAAGATGATCCGAGGTATTCAGGAAGCTGTTTCTATTCCTGTCATGGCAAAATGTCGTATCGGTCATTTTGTAGAGGCACAGTTATTAGAGGCGATTGAAATTGATTACATCGATGAGAGTGAGGTTCTTTCTCCGGCAGACGATGTTTACCATATTGATAAGACAAAGTTTCGTGTTCCGTTTGTTTGTGGTGCAAAGGATCTGGGAGAGGCACTTCGCCGTATCAACGAGGGTGCATCTATGATCCGTACAAAGGGTGAGCCGGGAACAGGAGATGTTGTTCAGGCAGTTCGCCATATGCGTATGATGAACAGTGCGATCGCTAAGATCTCTGCAATGCGCGAGGATGAACTTTTTGATGAGGCAAAAGAGCTTCGTGTACCATATGAGTTGGTACAGTATGTACATGAGCATAAGAGACTGCCGGTCGTAAACTTTGCCGCAGGTGGTGTAGCAACTCCTGCAGATGCCGCATTGATGATGCAGCTTGGCGCAGAAGGTGTCTTCGTAGGATCCGGTATCTTCAAGTCCGGCAATCCGGAGAAACGCGCAAATGCGATCGTAAAGGCAGTTACCAACTATACAGATGCAAAGATGATCGCAGAGTTGTCAGAGGATCTTGGAGAAGCAATGGTCGGCATTAACGAAGATGAGATCGAATTGCTGATGGCTGAGAGAGGAAAATAATGTTCGATAGGATCAATGGCAAAGGGTGGTCAAGCCTTTGATCATAGAGATCTGAACGGAAGACAAAATATCAGGATGCAGAAATGAGGTAATTATGAAGATAGCAGTTTTGGCAGTACAGGGTGCGTTTGAAGAGCATGAAAAGGTATTGCAGAGATTAGGAGCAGAGACCATACAGCTGCGCCAGGCAAAGGACTTGGAGCAGGATTTTGATGGCTTGGTCCTTCCGGGTGGAGAGAGCACGGTACAGGGAAAACTTTTGAAAGAGTTGGGAATGTTTGATACACTCAAGGAAAAAATTCAGAATGGACTTCCTGTTTTGGCAACTTGTGCCGGACTGATCCTCTTGGCAGAGCATATTGCAGGGGATGATACTGTTCATTTTGGAACGATGCCGATCACCGTGAAGAGAAATGCTTACGGCAGACAGCTTGGCAGTTTTCATCAGGCAGATGGTTTGTTTGAGGGCATTGGTACGTTCCCAATGGAATTTATCAGAGCACCTTATGTCGAGAGCGTGAGTGATGGCGTAGAAGTGTTGTCCGCTGTGGATGATCGTATTGTCGGAGTGCGTTATCAAAATCAAATGGGTGTCGCTTTTCATCCGGAACTGGTGGATGATGATCGAATTCATGCATTGTTTTTGCAGCAGATATAACGAACAAAAAAGATAGCAAAAGGAGCCGTATTTCGGAAGTAAAATTCCGGGGTGCGGCTCTTTTCACTTAATAGGAAACTGCTCGTGATGTTGCGTTATGCCACCAAGAATTGCTTTAGCAATTCTTGTAGAGCAAAACGCTGGTTTTGCTCTTTTCCTTTTTGTTTAAGATTTCCTTAAGAAAGGTTAAGATTGCGCAAGAACTATTGACGCAGTGGGGGCGATTTGCTGTAATAATAGTATCAGTTTGGAGGGGCTAAAAATCGAAAACGATGCTTGGCTTTCGTGAGAACGAATAGGATAAAAACAGATGAGAGGGGATGTAATAATGGGGGGACATCGAAGGAGTTATCAAAAAATAGCCGTTTGTGTATTACTGGGAGTGGCACTGACCGGATGTCAGACAGTACCGCAGTCTGTGAAGGACAAAACGAAAAACTACACGAAGACCGGTCAGGTGAAAGAGGTCGATGAACAATATGTGAGTGTACAACATTTACTGGATGACAAGGATGAGGTCCTAAAGGCTGATTATCAAAATATGATATTGGATGATACGATCAGCTTGGAGCAGCCGGATTCTGTCGGCGTACTGCAGCTGGAAGTTCCGAAGCATTTTGCTACCAAGGATAAAGTAAAGACATTAAGTAAGGTTGTGCTCCAAAAGGAAGTATCGGATGCGGATGTTAAGGATCTGTCAAAGGAAAAATGGGCGATCGGTGAGACTTATGGTGTTGGCAAAAATGAGCAGAATATGGAAAGTGCAGAAGTCGATCAGGACTGCCGTTTGATGATACGGACCTGATGGAGATTAACAATAAGGATGGAGAAGAACAAAGTTATGTGCGGAATGTTTTGGAATTGACAACTGTTGGGACAGAGAAGATTAACAGCCTCAGAAATAACAACTATAGCTTTGTCGTCAAAAAAGAAAAAACTTACAATGACCATTTGATCGGATTAAAGCAGGCTGTGCGGTTAGCGGAAAAAACAGGGAGATATAAGCGTTTTTTTCTGCTTCGATGTGAATCAAACGGAAGGTATTATAGGCATAAATGGCTGTGCGGAATGATTTCCGGTGGATTGACTATGGTGATCGGAATCTTTTGCTTTGAAATGGCATCTTTTGTCATTGACAGAGTGGCGTTTCCGTCAAGCGCGATCCACATAGGCGTTGGTGGACTGTTTTATCTCCGTTATTATGCAGGGGTATTTCTATACGGAGCGGTGTCCGCTATTCCGGCTATGTTGATCAGTATGTTGTGCAGCAATCTGTACTTTGTGATCTGCATACCGTTTATCAGTGTTTATATGTACAATCTGTTTGTTTCTTATTTGAGCAATACCGCGATCAGTACGATGCTGCCGGGTGGCATATTGTTTCTTGATAATCTATACAGTTATAGTTTTGTCAGCATGTTTGGAGATTTGTTTTCCTTTGTGCAGCTGGCATTGGAGAGTGTACTTTTGCTGGCGGTTGCCGCCGTTTTGATCGTGCTTTGGGAAAGACACCAGCTGGATACAGCGGTATAAGGAAATGGGGGAGTTTGATGAAAGCAATGAAATTAATGCAAAGTGAATATCGGGGCTGGCTGTTTCATTCCAGAATGATCCTTCTGCCATGTGTGTTTATTATGATCTATACGATGATCACGGCAAATTTTATGAAATGTGCGGGGCAGATGCAGGCACCGATCAATATCGTAGAACCATTTGTGGGAGTGTGTAATTCCCCAACCTTTCTGGGATTTATCCCCATTGTGTTTTTGGTGTTGATCGCAGATTTTCCAAGGATCGATCAGAACATGATCTTTAAGATCTGTCGTGCGGGAAGAAAAAAGTGGATCGTATCACAGTTATTGTTTTTGCTCTGTGCAGACCTTTCGTTTGTCGTGCTATTGTTTGTGGGGGTGACGCTCCCGGTATTAAAACAGGGATTTTTATACAATGGATGGAGCGATGTGGTGACGGAGATGCTGAAAACTTTTCCTGAATTGAAAAACAGCAGCCTGGCACAATTTATCCCTGCTAATCTGTATTACCAAATGCTTCCGTATCGTGCGGTATTGTACTCGGCAGGATTTTTGATCTTGTATTTGTATCTGCTGGGACTGTTGATGTTGTTATGCAAAATACACGGCAGAGGAGCATTGGGCGTGGTCGTGTCAGGCGGTTTGGTGATCGCCGGATCCGGTTTTGTCCATCTGCAGAAAATCGCTATAAAATGGCTGTTTCCGGCAGCTCATGGGATCGTTCAGACGCATTATTCTACTTATTATAGGCGAATGGATTGTACATTGCAGACTTCGTTCCTGTATTTTGCCTTGCTGATCGGCATCTGCATATTGGCAGCCCTGCGTTATGCGAAGAAGATTGATTATATAGATATTGTGCAGATGGAATAAAATGCATAGGGAAAATAAAATTTTATTGGAATAAAAAAGAGAACAAAATGCTGCAAACAGTTGACAAAACGGTTCCAATAAATTTAGACTGAAAGGAGGAAAAATACACACCGTAGAGATGTTTTTGACAGGACATCTTTGGGAAGAGGAGGAATGGCTATGGAACAGCGGATCTTGCAATACAAAGCGTATCTGCTCCGCATTTGCGAGGAGGATTATAGTGAAGAGGAAAGGGAGAAAATGAAGCAGCAGGTGTTGACGCAGATTTCTTTTTTTCAGCATGAAAGGTTGATCCATTTGATCGTGACGATCACTTTTGCACTGCTTGCCGTCGTTGCCTTTGGGATATGTGCCGTAGCACCAACTGTCCCATTTTTTGGACTGGAAGTGTTACTGCTTGTTCTTCTGATCCCTTACATCAGACACTATTATATTTTGGAAAATTCTGTGCAGACCATGTACCGCTGCTATGATAAATTAAGCCAGGAAGCCTTTCATGAGGTATCCAAAAAAGAATGGAAAGGAAAGAAGGAATCATGAGAATACCGGATTTTTTGAGTGAAAAAGGAACGATCGGATTTGTGGCACCGGCGTTTGGCTGCAACATCGAACCTTATAAAAGCGGATTTGCATCCGCTGGAGAAAAATTTACCAAATTGGGACATCGTCTGGACATCGGACCCAACTGTTATGAGGGATGCGGTATTGGCATCAGTAATACACCGGAAAAATGCGGACAGGAGATCAATGATTATTTTGCAAAGGAAGAGGCAGAGGTGCTTCTATCCTGTGGCGGTGGAGAGTTGATGTGTGAAGTGTTAGATCATATCGATTTTGCCAAATTAAAAGAACTGCCACCAAAGTGGTATATGGGATATTCGGATAATACCAATCTGACCTTCCTGCTTCCGACACTTTGTGATACGGCTGCCATTTACGGACCATGTGCTCCGGCATTTGGAATGAAAACCTGGCATCCGGCAATACAGGATGCTTATGATTTACTGCGTGGCAGTAAAAAAACAGTACACGGTTATCCTTTGTGGGAAAAGGAATCCTTAAAGACACCGGAAAATCCACTGGAGCCTTATCACACGACCGAACCTCGTATCTTACATTTATATCCGGAAGATCAGGCAGTCCATGTAAAGGGGCGTTTGATCGGAGGCTGTCTGGACTGTCTTGCTAATCTGGTAGGAACCAAGTACGATCAGGTACAAAAATTTGCTGATCGCTATCAGGACGATGGATTTATCTGGTTTTTGGAGGCTTGTGACTTAAATGTGATGAGTATACGAAGAGCGTTATGGCAGTTGTCACATGCAGGATGGTTTCAACATGTCAAAGCATTTCTTATCGGAAGACCGTTACAGTTTGGAGAAGAGTTGTTTGGCTTGGATCAATACGAGGCGGTGTTATCGATGCTTCGTGAGTATGAGGTGCCGATCATCATGGATGCGGATATTGGACATCTGCCACCAATGATGCCTTTGGTGAGTGGTGCGATGGCAGAACTTACAGTGGAACAGAACGAGATCGAAATACAAATGCAGATCTAAAATCTTTCTGGAAAAGATTGGGAACAGCTTGTGAAAATTAAATGCAAATCTAAAATCTTTATGAAAAAGAATGTGAACATATTGTGAAAAAAATGTGTCTTTGCTAATATGGATAAGGAAACTTGTAATGAAGTATTAGGAGAGAATGAAATGCCAAAATTTAGTGTGAAAAAACCATTTGTCGTTTTGGTTGGCGTTATCATTGCATTGGTATTGGGAGGCGTAAGCTTTTCCCGTATGACGACAGATCTTCTGCCGAACATGAATATGCCATACATGATGGTGATCACAACCTATGTAGGAGCTTCGCCGGAGAAGGTGGAGACGGATATTACCAAGCCGATGGAGAGCTCGGTTGGTACGGTAAATGGCGTGAAAAAAGTAACCAGTACATCTTCGGAAAATTCGAGCATGGTTATGTTAGAGTTTGAGGAAGATACCAATATGGACGCAGCAATGGTCAAGGTGTCCTCTGCCGTCAACCAGACAGAACTTCCGGATACGGCGGGACAGCCAATGATCATGGAAATTTCTATGGATATGATGTCTACGCTGATGGCAAGTATCGATTACGACGGAAAAGACAGCGTGGAATTATCTAAATTTATCGATGACAATATCTTACCAATCTTGGAGAGGCAGGACGGCGTTGCCAGCGTATCGACTACCGGTATGGTGGAAGAGTCGATCGAAGTTGTCTTAAATCAGGATAAAATTGATGATGTCAATGCAAGAGTCTTGGAAAAGACCAACAAATCCCTAAAAGAGGCAAAAGAAAAAATTGATGACGGAAAAAAGAAGCTTGCAAAAGGAAAGAAACAGCTGGAAGAGCAGAAAAGTAAGTTGAGTGATGAGCAGACGAAACAGTCCGGTCAGCTTGCCAAATTCAGCAAGATGATGAATCAGGCGATTGCCACGAAAGCAGCATATGAATCGCAGGCAGCCAGCTTGAAAGCAAGTCAGAAAGCGTTGCAGACAGAACGCAAGGCTTATGTGGACAATAAAGTGGTTTCTTCCTATGAGCAGATGAATACGGGATTTCAGACCGTGCGTAAATCATTTGCAAAGGGTGGAGCGGCTTATCAGGCGATTTATACGAAGGTGTATCAGGCAACCTTAAATGCGATGATACAGCAGACATTAAAGGCTTCCGGAATGGATGTTACCATCACGGATGAAAACGCATCGACTTATTTAAAACAGCTTGGTGATGCGGCAGCTACTTTAGAGGCGGCAGCCAAGACACAGGCAGAGCAGACGACTAAGCAGCAGGCGGATGCGCAGCTTGCCTTGTTGCCGGAAAGTGTGAAAGATGCGATCGATCATGAAGACAAATTAAAGGCATATAAAGAGCTGCTTACCCAACAGGGTCAGGCAAAAGCGGCAAAGCAGATGACGAAGAAAAATCTGCAGTCGTTATATGATATCGTGGAAGTTCGTATCCCTCAGATCGATACCGAGCTTGCTAATTTGAAAACAGAGATCATGACAGCAGATGCCGTGACAAAGCAGGTGTCAAAGTCTATTGCAAAAGCAGAGAAGCAGTATGAGCAGGTCGAGTCAGGAAAGATTACGGCAGCAGCGGCATTTGGTTCTGCCAATGCACAGCTTTCTTCTGCAGAGACAACAATGCAAAACAGTGAGAAAGAGTTGGAGACAGCAGAAGACTCTTTCAAAAAATCCAAGAAAGAGGCATTGAAAAATGCTAATTTGGATCAGCTTTTGACAATGGAAAGTCTGTCCGGTATTTTGACCGCAGAAAACTTTTCAATGCCGGCAGGTTATATCAATCAGGATAAAACGCAGTATTTGATCA
>JALEPA010000041.1 GCA_022766515.1 Lachnospiraceae bacterium
CCTAAGAAACAGTTTGAGGAAGCATACAGAGAGTATGATAGTACAAAACTTCCATCAACAGCAATCCTTATGAACAGTAACGATTATAAGGATAGATTCAAAGCTGAATATAATCAGCTTGCAATCAGATATAAGGGACTGAAAACAATGCTTGATCAGTGGGATAATGAAACATTACCATTTGAACCTACTTGCCCTAGAAGTACATACAATATGCAGATTAAGGCAATGGCAGATTATCTTGCAGTTCTTGAAGAAAGAGCAGTCATGGAGAATATTGTACTTGATATTGTAAAGTAGGTGATTGCCATGCCAACACAAATAAATTTCACCTATGACAGTCTCTCCTCCATTGACGCTGCCATAAAACAAATGCAGGCATATCAAGAACAGCTTACATATAAATGCCGTATTCTTGCCCAGCGTGTGGCGGAGATTGGTGTGGAGATTGCCAGAGTGAACATTGCGGACTTTGATGCAATCTACAGCGGTGAGTTGTTATCAAGCATTCGGGCAGAGTATAGTGGCTCTGTGCCAGATGGTGCAAGTTGGCTTGTGATCACGGATTGTCCGTGGGCGGCATATGTGGAGTTTGGTACCGGTATCGTAGGACAGGAATCCCCGCATCCGGATACTTCCATTGTGGGGTGGAAATATGATGTGAATCAGCATGGCGATATGGGTTGGTATTATTTTAAGGATGGCGAATGGCATTGGACAAAGGGAATGCCTAGCCGTCCTTTTTTGTACCAGACCGGTATGGATCTGCGAGAAAGAATAGAGGAGATAGCGAGGGAGGTGTTTGCCGGTGCTTAGTGTATGGAACAAGGTGAATAAGCGAATGATGCAGAGGCTGAAAACAGATCCGGATGCACCGTATCCGAAGTTGTATCTGACTTCTACGGATATGTCGGATGCACCAACACAGTTTCCGTGTTTGTATATCAAATCACTTGGAGAACCCACTGCCGGCAGAGATTTTCAGAATACGCAGTGTTATATTACTTCCACGATTGAATTACATGTCTATTCGGCGGCATCCCCGAATGGCTCACAGACAGAAGCGAGAAAGATCATGGATGCAGCCGGGGATGTGATGCTTGGTATGGGATATGAGCTGATTGCCGGACCATATCCGGATAACCGGGAGTATTTCCGAATCATTGCGAGATTCCGAAGGATTGTCGGTGATGGCGATGAGTTGTAAAAAAGAATATGAAATAAGAATGCTTTGGCATTTTTATGATAGAAACAGTAAATGAAAGGACTTCGAGATTTCGAGGTTCTTTTTGTTTTCCAAAAAAGGAGGAAAAGAAGATGGATTTATCTACACTTGGTGTGAAATTTGGCTGGGCTGTTGAGGAGACAGCTGGAGTTAAGCCGAAAGCATTTACTTGGATTAAGCGATGCAACAAAATTGCAGGAGTCAATGTATCCATGGACAAGATCGATGTGACCTGTTTTGAGGATAAGACCAAACAGTACATTGCCGGTGTCGGTGATACCGGCGGGGATTGGAATCTTAACTTTAATGGATCGCCCGAATTTATTAACGATTGGAATGCATTGCTGGATGCATCTTTGGAAGGTAAGGCGGCAGGCAAAGCTACATGGGCTGACCTTTACATTCCAGGATTCGGCTCTTATTTTGTCAAATTTGAACCGGGAGAGATTCCAATGCCGGATTTGGAACCAGGCAGCAAATTGGATATCCAGATTTCCAATGTCATCAATGAGTACATTGGATTTGGCGATGCTATTGAGCCAGTGGCAGCCTAAGTAGTTACCAGAGTTAGAAAAACACAAAAACTGAGGGGGCAAATTATTGCTCCCTCTACATGAGAGAGAAAAGGAGAGATTCGATGATTATTACAGCAAACGGAAAAGAGTACATTTTGGAATATACTTTTGAAGCAGCAGAGCGTCATGAATGCATTGACGCAGCAATGGATATTTTTGGTGGCATGATGACGGCAAAGATTGACAGTACCCATTCTGAGGAGATGCAGGTGAGGGATTTTCTGATGAGTCTTTCAGATTTGCCAAGAATGGCAATGGATATGTTTTATGCTGGTTTGTTGGAGCATCATGGACCGGATGGTGATGGGACGATTCAGAGTCGTGCAGATGCCAAACTTTTATATAAGCAGTTTTGCAGAGAGAGCCCGGAAGACGAAAGAGCAGCATCTTACTACACTCTGTGTACAGCCATTGCAGAACAGATGGAGAAAGACGGTTTTTTCAAACGAGCCGGAATGGAGGACATTCTGGGGAACATGGAGAGTCTGGTCAAGAACGAACAGAAGAAACAGCCGAAGAAACCGATGGATCATCAGCGAAAGAAACCAACCAAGGCACAGAAAGCAGCAATGGAAGCGAGAGCGGAGAGCAGAGAAAACGATTCTCAGAGCTAATTTGGGAAGAGTTTCTGCCTAAAGCCCTGCTGTATGGCTGCCCTTATGAGTTATTCTGGCATTTGAACCCAACAAAGCTAACAGCATTTCGTGAAGCGCACGAAGAGCGGTTGCAGCAACGGGAAAATGCAATGTGGCGAAATGGTCAGTACATCATGCATGCCATAAACGCTTGCTTTGGAGGAAAATACCCTGAAAAGCCACTTTTTGAAGTTGGAGAAAGCAAGGAATCTTCCGAAAGGCAAGAGCATGATGGTTATACCGAGCAGGAAATTAAAAAAGCTAAAACAGTTTTGTCTATGCAATTGCTGGTTATGGAAGGACGGAAACGCAGAACAAAGCAAAAAAAAGAGTTATATGAGCATTAAGTGGAGAGCAGCCCCATGTAGGTTGCTCTCTTTTCTTTTACCGTAGGAGGTGCAGAATGGCAGCAATAGATAGTTTGAACATTAAGGTAGATGCGTCTGCTCGAAGTGCCAACGAACAGTTGGATAAGCTTGTAAAGAAGATGATGGAGTTACGCCGTACATTGGGCGGTCTTAATGCCAATGAACTTAACGCATTTGCGAGCGGTATGAGCCACTTTACCAAAGCAGCACAGGCATTGAGTGGCGTGAAAACTTCTGATTTTACGAAACTTGCAAAAGGCTTGGATAAGTTAGCAGATGCTAGAAAGTTGGAGAATACAGCACAATCTGTGGAACAGTCAGTAGGTTCTTTGCAAAAAGCACTGGGATCCGGGCTGAAATTTGATAGCAAGGGGATCCAGAATATGCAAAAATCTGTCCAGTCTTTGGCAAATGAATTTTCTAGCGCTGGCAAGGGAACTGCTTTGAGCGGGACGCTAACAGAACTTGAAAATGAGGCGGATACGCTCAAAAGTAAGCTTGAGCAGTTAAGTGAGAAAGAACAGAAAGCCTTAGCTGTTGGAAATGCTTCGACGGAGAGCAAAATTTTTCGATCTTTGCAATACGAAATTTCATCTTCCTTGAATCGTTTGTCAGAATTAGAACAGAAGATAGCGGAGATAAAAGCCAAGAATGTGAAAGACATTGCAGAACTGCCGATTGTTCGATCTGATGCAGCTACTTCGTCTCATAGCAGCGTTTCTGGAACAAGAGATACTGTAAAAAATCTGTTAAATGCTGGTAGTATGCCTGAAGGTGCAAAGTATTCTGCCGTTTCATCAGAAAAATCATTGAATGAGACTTTGGCAAAGGTACAAAGTGCAGAAAGTGCTGTACAAGGTTTTGCAGGGAAAATAGCGGAGGCAAAAGCCCAGCTTGCAAGCCTTGAAATGAGCGGAAAGAGCATGGGAACGGATGAATGGGATAGGGCGTATATTGCTTTGCAGAAAGTTGTAGTAGAGGCAAAGGAATATAAAAATGCTTTAAACAAAAGAGCGGTTGGCATGGATACGGATATAAAATCAACTGATAGATTGGATATCAAGCTGCGGAAGTTAAAAGAAGATCTCAAACAGCTTAAGGAAGATGGTTTTGGATTTGGTGACAAAGCTTTTGATGATACTTACAAGGAAATCCTAAAGACGGATAGTGCCTTGAAAAAGTATAAGACAGACTTGAAAGAATCCGTAGGTGATGGGCAAAATCTTAGCACATTCGGCAGACTAAAGCAGGCGTTTAACTCCATCTGGACAGAATCTCAAAAAGCAGGTAGTCCTGTATCTGGATTTGGTAGTAAATTGAGAAGTCTTATGTCTACATTGCGCGGAAATGCTGTGTCTGCGTTTGGAAGTCGCCTCAAAGCATTGATTCCAATCTTTCATGGAACTACCAGTTCTACGGGAAATCTGATCAGCAAATTGGCTAAGCTGTATGTTGGATTCCGCTCTCTTCGTGGTGTTGGTAACTATTTGCGCAGTGCTGTGGAATCTTCAATGGATTACATTGAGGAATATAACTATTTTGACACCACAATGGGCAAGATAGTGGCTGAATGGGGCAAGGAATACAAGAAATATGGCTACCAAAATGCAGAGGAATATGGTAAGTCTTTTAAGAATCGCCTGACTGATACGATGAGCAAAATGACAGGATTCCAGATGAAAGATGATGGAAATCTGGCAGATACTGGAGCAAAGAATCTTGGTTTGGAAGCTACGCAGATGACAAATTATGCAGCCAGTATTGCACAGGTGACTAATTCTGTTGGCATGACGGGCGAAGCGTCTACTGTGACCTCCGAAGCACTTTCGATGTTGGCGGGAGATATGTCCTCTTTCAAAAATCTTGACATGGACACTGTCATGAATAACTTTTCATCCGGTTTGATCGGGCAGTCGAGAGCCTTATATAAGTATGGTATTGATACTTCAAATGCTACTTTGAAACAGTATGCTCTTGCAAATGGTATTGAAAAATCGGTTTCAAAAATGTCACAAAGCGAAAAAATGCAGCTTCGTATGCTGGCAATACTTGATCAGTCAAAAGTTGCCTGGGGAGATCTTGCAAAGACTATCAATTCGCCATCTAATCAGTTGCGCTTATTGAATAACAACTTCAAATCGCTTTCGAGAACAATTGGAGCTATGGTCTTGCCTACAGTAGCAAAGGTACTGCCATATATCAATGGACTGGTTATTGCCATTCGCAGACTTTTCGAGTGGACAGCATCTATGTTGGGGATTGACCTCAGTAAAGTAATTGGATCCTCTGGTGCCGGATATTCGGATGCCTTTGAGGGATTGGAAGATTCTGCTGATGACGCAAAGGACGCTGTTGACGATACATCGGATTCTGTCAAGAAACTGTCTAAGCAGCTGATGGGATTTGATGAGTTGAATGTGATCAATACCAATTCCAGCAAGAAAAAGGACGATGACGAGGATAGTACGCCTATCGATCTTACAAGTCAGTTGTCGAGTGCTTTGGCTGACTATAAATCTGTGTGGGACAAGGCATATAAGGATATGACTTCCGATGCAGAGAAATTTGCAGACAAATTGACCAATTTATTTAAGGCGGCATGGAAATCTGGAGACGGAACAGACATTGGATCAGCCATTGCTGGCTGGCTCAACAAAGGTATTTCGTGGGTCAACAACAATGTGGATCAGTTTGCAGAAGGGGCGAAAAAAATCGCCAAATTACTGGCTACTACTGTCAATGGATTTGTGTCTAAACTCGACTGGGCAGGACTTGGTAGTGCTATTGGAAAATCCATGAAGGCAGCGATCGAGGCAGAAACGACCTTCTTTGAGACTGTAGATTGGGTAAACCTTGGAAAGAGCATTGCGTCCTCCCTTAATGCGTGGATCGACACCGGAGTGATCCAATCTTATCTCAAAAGCGCAGCAACTAAGTTAAGGTCAGCGATCGAGACAGCTTTTGGTGCGATTACCACTTTTGACTTTGATGGACTGGGAAAAGCCCTGGGACAGGGAATCAATGATGCGTTTGCGGTCATGAATAAAGTCAATAAGAAAACTGGGTTAAATGGTTGGCAGGAGCTGGGGCAGACTATTTCTAGCGGAATTTCTGGAATCCTCACATCTTTCACAACAGCACTTGATACCGTTGAATGGGATGATGTTGGACAGGCAATAGCTGATCTGATCGGTTCTATTGATTTTGGCGGTGTTACATGGAAACTTGGAAAACTGACTTCATCTATGGCGACAGCATTTTATAAGCTTGTATCCAACAAATCTATCTGGGGTGATTTGGGTAACAAAATCGGTGATGGAATCAATCAGTTTTTCACATCTATGGGGGAGGTGAATAAAGAGACTGGAATGAATGGTTGGCAGACCCTTGGAACGACTATAAGCGATACTTTTAAGGGATTCGCTGAAACCATGACAACCGCATTGGAAACTGTAAAATGGGAAAAGGTTGGACAGGCTATTGCCGATTTTATTGGTTCAATAGAATTTGGTACTTTAACATGGGATTTGATTAAGTTGGCAAATGCAGTGGTGGATGCAGCTGGGAAATCCATAAAGGGAATTGTAAATAAAGCACCGCTAGAATCTGCAGTAGTTGGATTATTTGTAGGATTGAAATTAACTGGACTAGACACAAAGTTGTCTGCGGCAATTACTACATTTTTAGCCAATAAGAATCTCACACTTGGAAAAGTAGCTATGGGGCTTGCATTATCTGCTGCGACTATAAAGTTTTTCAATTCTGATGATGTGCTGACCAGTGCATTAGCGACTCCTCTAGCAGCTTTTTTCGCTGCAAAAACTTTTGGTGTATCCACAAGCCTTTCATTAAAAATTACTGCAGCAGTTGCGGCTGTTTCGGTTAGTTGGAATGCGGGTAAGACCTTAGGCGAGATGATCCAGGATGCCACATCAACGGAAGATATGAGCCAATATCGCTATAATTTTAAGTTTTCTGATTTGTTTACTTACACTCCATCGGAATGGATTAAAGGTATTCAAGATTGGTGGGGAGATACTTGGGGATCAGTAGATCTCAAACAGATGTTTAAGGATCTTATATCAGGAGATTTCCATTTGCAAATTCCATTTACAGGAATTTCTCTACCATCTCGAAATGATTGTATAAAAGCTGTAACAACATGGTGGAATAGTGCTAAATCATGGATTGGAGACAAATATGTAACACTTAAAGCTGCCGTACAGGAAAAAGTGGAAGGAGCGTTGGATAAGGTAAAAGGTGCCTGGAACGCTATTAAGGATAAAGCATCCACATTGACAGCAAATGCTAAGGAAGGTGTGGAAGGTGCTATCGGAAAACTGAAAGATGGTTGGAATGCTGTAACGAATAAAGCGGCTACTCTTACGGCTGAAGCAAAGGAAAAAGCCGCTGGTGCTATTGCAGCACTTAAGTCGAATTGGAATGCCATTAAGAACAGCAAGGCGGTTAAGACACTAGCACAGACGGGTAAGGACATTATTGACAATGCTAAAAAGTCATGGGATGCGATCAAGTCTGGCAAGGCAACAAAGACCTTGAAGGAGAAAGGTAAGAGTGCAATTGAAAAGGTGTCTAAGATTTGGAATAAAATTAAGGACAGAGATGTTACCCAGACGCTCAAGCAGAAAGGCGCGGATGCATTTAACAAGGTCAAAAAAGCTTGGGATAGCTTGACTGATAAGAAAATTTCAGTCAGTCTCATTACGGATGCTGTGAAAAGTGGAATAAAATTAATCATTGATTGGATCAACAAGTATATTATCGGATCTATCAATAAAATCAAAGTGACGATACCTAAGTGGGTACCCAAAATGGGTGGAAAAGACTTTGGATTTAATCTTCAGAACATAGCGGTTCCTAAATTTGCCACAGGTGGATTCCCGGAGCAGGGGCAATACTTCTTGGCACGAGAGAAAGGACCGGAGCTTGTAGGTACGATTGGAAATAAGACTGCTGTAGCCAACAACAATCAAATTGTACAATCCGTGTCAGATGGCGTATTTAATGCTCTTAATCCTGTGCTTACTCAAGTGTGCAATGCTATCAACTCTATGGGTAATGGATCAAGTGGACAACCTTTGTATGTGGAGGGCGTATCAGATGGAGATATCGTGCGTATAACCACCAAGGCGAATACCGATCATAAAAATCGATTCGGGAAACCGCTGTATATCTAGAAAATTTTGTCATATTGTATCGTGGTGTGGTACAATATGGCAAAATCTATTTTACGGAGGAAGAAAAGAATGTCTCTTATTAAATGTCCCGAATGTGGGAAAGATGTATCAAATAATGCATCTGTGTGTCCAAATTGTGGCTATTCAATTCGAAAAAATGCTAACGCATCAAGTGGAAATCACCTTGACAGCAATATAAATGAAGTAAATTCAGAGGAGTTTAATTAGAAGAACAAATGTTCGATGGAACGATTGACATAAGACTAGTCATATGTTAAAGTATTATCATATAATAAGTTATAGAATATAAATTTAGAAGAAAGAGGTGGTTAGTATGTATAGTGCTTTAGATATTGCAAAATATGTTATTGATTATAGCAATAGAAGAGATACACCTGTTTCTAATTTACAATTACAAAAAATCTTATATTATATTCAGATGAATTTTTACAGACATTTGAATAAACCGGCTTTTAATGAAGATATTGAAGCATGGAGATATGGTCCTGTAGTAAGTTCTGTGTACAATGTATATTGTATGTATGGGGCATCAGATATTTGTTTGATGTATCCGGAAGTAAGAACAATATTTTCGGGACGGGAAAGTGAGATTGCAAATTGGGTGATTCGTGCTTGTATTGCTGTTGGAGCTTGGGAATTGGTGGAAAAAAGCCATATTAAGGATGGACCATGGGATAAAACCTATAAGGGTGGTCTGGGAGATAAAGAAGTGATTCCTAAAGAAGAAATTATTGCATATGCAGTAGGAAAGCGATAGAGGATATGAAGAATGACGCAGTTTACAGATGATGATTTATTCTTTGATGAAATAACTGATACAAAGTATGGATCATTAGATGAAAAAGATGAAGAGACAATAAAACAGCATATTATAGATATGTTAAATGGTCATTGCGGTAAATATCAGTTGGAGTTAATTGCGAATGATTTAGCTCAATTTTATACCAGCAAAAAGCGTCATTCCTATTCTCAGATTTCCAGCACGATTTATCAGAACATAGATAATATATTGTTGCAAAATGAGGATGCACTTGATGATTTGAAAAATAATTGTGCAGATGTCTGTAGGATTGGAATGTCAGGAGAAGTTAGTGCTGATGTAAAAAAGGGTTTTGCCAAATTTAACGATCATGTGCAGTTAGAGATAACACGAATTAGTGATCAGTTAAGAAGAAATAAACAGTTTAATGATATGCTGGAGAAATCCAGAATAGAAACTGAGAAGCAAAATGAAGAAGCATTGAATAATTCATTAGATGAAATAAAGTCAACTTCACATGATGTAATAAACAAAATGAATAAAATAAATGATAACATATTTGCACAAATTACATCTATTCTAGGAATATTTGCAGCAATAATTTTTGTATTCTTTGGCGGAACACAGCTTTTTTCAAATGCATTAAACAGTATACATGAAGTTAAACTAGCAGAGGTTGGTATATTGGGTTTTGTCGTTGCACTTATCGGAATGATAATGTTTGACATTATTTTCATGTTGCTTTATGTTGTTTCGGTTATCTCAGGAAAACCTCTTGGAGGAATATCCGCTGAGAACACAGATGATTTTGGCGATAAGGCAAAAGAAAAATTTCCATATGTGATATGGATGAATTGGTTATTAGGTGCAATAATGATAGGAATGCTTATGCTTACTAAAATGTTTAGTTGATAGTTTCACACAATTCACATTTTAGTCATGTTATATTGTTATCAGAGATTTAAGGCACTCACCAAATGGTGGGTGTCTTTTTTGTGTGCAAAATAAGGAGGTCGGTTGAATTATGGCTTACTCTGCATCCAAGGGAATGATAGCGTTGCCGACAGATTATAGCAAAAGCAACGGCTATACTTACAAGAAACTAGCGTACAAGTACATCCAGCCGAATGGGACGCTGACTATCACACCGAATCAGATGCAAGACCTTGATTCTTATGTGAATGGTGACGGCTATTTGAAGCGTAAGGTGTTGAAGCATAGCCGTACTAAGATCGAGTGGAATACGCCATATTTGACTTATGAGGATAAATGCAAACTGATTTTGGCAATACGAAATGGGTATAAACAGGGGGACGGTGACTATGCATCTCGAACTATCCGTGCACGCTACTATAACGACTGGGAAGATGATTACTCTACGGGTAAGTTCTATATGCCCAATGTACAGTTCCAGTATGGTGGGTTGTATCACGGTGCACCAATGTATTTACCGATTCGTTTGGCGTTGATCGAGTATTAGGAGGTTGTGTAATGCTTAACTTGACTGAACAGCAAAAAGGAGCGTTCTATTCGCAAGGGTATTTTAATAGATACAAAATGCATTTTCCGGATCTTGATTTAACGCTTGATAATGAGACGATCCACACGGAGTCCGTGGAAATAAAAGAAAGCATATGTGACGAGGAAGATTTAACGCTTGGAGGCTGCATTGCCTCTTCGTGCGAATTTGAGGTGTCAGAGATTATCCAGAATGACCTTGGAGGTTTGGAGTTTACCGCAACTTTGGAGACGGTCGATGAAGATGGCAATGTGGCGGCTGAGATCCCGATGGGTAAATATCGAGTTGATTCTGCTGGCATGGTGGATGACAAGGATTATAAAAAGGTAGTGGCATATGATGCGTTATATGACGCATCTGTCGATGTCGCTGACTGGTATAATGCTCTCTTTCCGGTTACAGGGACGAAATATGTAACCAAAACAGATGATAGTGGCGAGAAAGTAACAGTCGCTGTTAAAGTATACGGTTCGACAACTCTCAAGAAAATGAGAGAATCATTATTAAAGCACTTGGGAATCGCATATGAAGAGCAGCAAAACTTACCAAACGATGATGTTGTGATCAGTAAGACAATCGAACCTGCAGCAGGTAGCCTTTCCGGGACGACGATGCTCAAATATATCTGTGCTGTTCATGGTGGATTCGGGCGCATCAATCGCCAGGGATTGTTTAAAGTGCTGCTGTTAGGAACATCTGGACTTTATCCGGAAGAAACGCTGTTCCCGGCAGAGGACTTGTATCCAATGGATATTGATTCGAGCTATGAAGTCCTGGATCAGTCAGATAATGATAATATCCGACCGGAGTATATTACATGCAAGAGCGAAGAATATATAGTCCCTGTTATTACGGGAATATCCATCCGCACGGAATCAGAGGACGAAGGTTGCTTGATCGGATCCGCAGAAAATCCATATTTGATCGTGGGAAACATTCTGCTGTATGGCAAAGCCGCTGGAGAATTAAAGGTGATTGGCAAGAGTATTTTAGAGCAGATTGATCACATTTCATATCGACCAAATGAAACGGAAAGCGTTGGTTTGCCTTACATGGAAGTTGGCGATGTTTATTTAATCAACAAGCAGATGGCAGTGGATTCGTATGTATTTAGCCGTACACTCAAAGGAATCCAGAATCTACGAGATACTTACGAAGCAAAAGGCAACATTGTAAGGAGCAACGAGGTCAGTCAGCAATCTGAAATCACGCAACTCCAAGGTAGGACCTTGCGTATCCAAAAGGATATAGATCAAGTGTCAATCAACATGGAAGATCTTGAAAGTAAGACATCCACAAGCTTTGAGCAGACTAACAAAAGCATTGTCTTGAAGTTGACGAAAGACGGAGAGATAGCGGAAGTGGCGCTTGAGGAAGATGCAGAAAAAGGGAAAGTGATAAAGATCAGTGCAGACAATATAGAACTGTCTGCGGAAGAAGCTATCAGCTTAATGTCAGGAGGAACGCTAGACCTGAGCGGCAAGAAGATCAAAATCGAATCTGACAACTTTACCGTGACGGAAGAGGGCGAAGTAACGGCAAAGTCCCTTGATATATCAGGAGGAAGCATCTCTTTGGTGACATCAGATCATGGAGACAATCTGATCTGTCTGCGAAATGTATCATTTGACACCGGTGAATACAGTATATCGTACCACGGTAATGGATCTCCAACTGATTTGGAGGAAGGAGTTGAAGCAGAAATCGGGGAATATTATCTCGATCTGGATAAAGGTGATGTCTGGTTATATACGAAAGATCAGTCTGGTGTAGTTACTAGATGGATTAAAGTATATACATGCCCGGACTACAACAAGGCAAGCTACGAAGAGTGCACGATGAACACAAGTGATGGCGTAACGGCTGCAACCTACCAATTAAAGGCAATCGAAGATATATCTTCCGGAACATCCGAAAGCGTAACGGTAAAGGAAGGAACGATGACATCGTTGGAGGGTGAAGGTGTACATTTTCACAAAGATATTTATTCGGATTCAATGGGAAGTGTGAGGGCAGATGAGATTGATGCCTACATATCTGTGTCTGAGTATTATGACGAGTCCAACAAGGCACAGCCGGAATTTACCACAGATGCACCTTTGAGCGTTCCGAAAATCAGCGCCGGCAATCTGGTGAGCGGCCAGGTTGTTAAAAATTTAACAAAGGATACCAGATATTATGTACATGTAGATCTGGAGGGCATGGAAGACACGCCAAATGTTATGGTGACTCCGGAAACGACAAATCCAAGTGCGGTAAGTGTGAGCGTGGCTAATGTATCCAATTCTGGTTTTGATATCTATATGTACCGCAATGATACGAATGGAAATTTGAGAGTGTATTGGATAGCCATGTGCTAAGAAGGGGGTTGAGGTAAATGGGATACAAAAAAATCGTATACAATTTAATTAACTGGATCAATAGATCACAAGGTTTGAGTACTCCGCTTGGGGCGGCATTACTAAACAAGATGGACAAGGGAATTAAATCAGTAGCAGATGGCTTAGATGCCGCCTATACGGATCTTGACAGTGCCAAATTAGATAAGATTGCGGCAAGCAAAGTGCTGGCAAAAATGCCATCGTGGGATCCTGATACAGGAGTGTTGACTTTTAATTTTATTGACAGTACTTCTATGAGTATAGACTTAAATGTCGAGAAGATTCCGGTGTCCTTTAGCATGGATAAAAATGGTGTGATCACGATGGCTACAGAGGACGGTACAAAGTGGTTTGCCAATGTGGGAGATGTAATACCAGATTATGCTTTTAATAATGGTGATCGCATAGCGTTTAGTAAAGTGCAGAATGATGATGGTAGCTACACAATAAAGGCTGATGTTGTAAAAAACAGTATTACTGCAGATTGCTTACAGCCTAATTTTCTTGCCGATGTTGTGACAAACGCAAATGCTGCATCTGCAAGTGCTGTATCGGCATCGGGAAGTGCTACCAACGCTGCGGCTGATGCCAAGCTGGCGCAAAGTTATTCTGTAGGTGGCAGTGGAGTTAGAGATGGCGAAAGCACCGATAATGCGAAGTATTATGCAGCACAGGCAGAAAAATACAAAAGCAGTGCAGCAACATCAGAGAGTAATTCAAAAACATCAGAAACTAATGCAAAAGTTTCAGAACGAAACTCAGCGGCATCGGAAAGCAACTCGAAAACATCAGAAACCAATGCGAAAGCTTCAGAACGAAACTCAGCAACATCGGAAAATAATGCGAAAACATCAGAAACCAATGCAAGTAAAAGTGCCACATCGGCATCTGCAAGTGCTACATCAGCATCTGGAAGTGCTACAAATGCAGCATCTAATGCCAAGCTGGCGCAAAGTTATTCTGTAGGTGGCAGTGGAGTTAGAGATGGCGAGAATACGGACAACGCAAAGTACTATGCTGCAAAGGCAAAGGAAATCCAGGAACTGGTTGGGGCGAGTGCCAAGGTAGCAACAGAAACAGCAAACGGTCTAATGAGTTCTACTGATAAAAAGAACTTGGAGGATCTGCTTGATCCATATAATAGAAATATGTTGGCAGATGGAACAGATTTCCATGAGGTAACTAAGCCGGGAAGTTATCAGTTTCATCATACGAAAACATATATCAATAATCCGCCTATGGTTAATGGATTTGTCGATGTAAAGACATATGGCAATATAGTAAAACAAATAGCATACCGACAAGGGACTATAGGGA